>JAIRXN010000053.1 GCA_031268245.1 Treponema sp.
ACAAGCGCAAGCATAAAGGACTTGGCTTTGAAATTGCGCAGTACGTTTTTTCCGATCCCGAAAGATTAGAACGCCGGGATGCAAGCGCAGGGAACCTGTCCGGGGAAGAACGCTGGCAAACCCTGGGTATGGTCGGCAAGGTTTTATTCGTGGTCTATACGGAACGCAGAGGGAACAAGCGGCTTATATCAGCGCGGCTTGCGGAAAAGCATGAGAGGAGAAGTTACAATGGCCATTATCACATCGACGGTCAGGGTTGGGCAAAAACCACCTAAGGACGTAATCAAGGAAGTAAAGAGGATAGCGAGGGAAGTAAAAAAGCACCCTGATACCTATGATCCCGATTGCCCTCCCTCCACACCGGAAGCCCTGGCTGAATTTGCGGCAATGGCCAGGGAGATCAGGAAGAATCGAAGGAACCCCGCTCCGGTGGTCGCACTCCGGCTCAAGCCCGATGTCCTTTCAAAATACAAGGCCTTGGGGAAGGGGTACACCAGCATCATGGCCGATGTCCTCAAATATGTAGCCGATAACCCGGAGATACTCTCAAAGGCCCGTACCTGAAAGACAGCCCCGGACGCGGACGGAACGGGGTGTCCTTCACTTTTCCTTTCATAAATCCTGGCTCTTTGTTTCATTCAAACTATGCTGAATATAAAAGTAAAATCAATACTGGTTGGCTGTCTCACAAAGTTGATATTTTGAAAAAGCCTCACTATATTATATTGAAACATATATGGAAAAACCAGAGCTGAAAAAACTGATTGATACGGCGGCCGGGCGGCGGAAGGCGGATCTCATAGTCCGTAACGGGATTCTGGCGGATGTGTACGGAGGACGTTTTGTCAGGGGAGACCTTGTCCTCTGCGAAGGCCGGATTGCCGCTCTTGTCACGGAACCCTCAAAAGATCCGCCCTACGAAGGAAAAGAGATACTTGACGCAGGGGGAGCCTATGTCCTGCCGGGTTTCATCGAAAGCCACATCCACATTGAATCCGCCATGGTCAGCCCTGCGGAGCTGGGAAGGCTCCTTGTGCCGCACGGAACCACGACGATCGTTGCAGACCCCCACGAGATCGTCAATGTCGCCGGGCTTCCCGGCTTTTATGCCATGGTAAAGCTCGGCAAAGAGGCTCTCCTCGACATCAAATACATGATTCCCTCCTGCGTTCCCAGCACCGCCTTTGAATATTCGGGGGCGGTTCTTGATGCTGCGGCTCTGGAGCCGGTCATGGAGGACGAAAATGTCTTCGGCATGGGAGAATTCATGGACTACCCGGCGGTGATAAAGGCTGAAGACGGGGCGCTGGCAAAGATACTCCTCGCCAAAAATGCGGGGAAGCTTATCGACGGTCACAGTCCCAAGGTGCGGGGGAAGGATCTCAACGCATACATCGCAGCGGGAATCCATACGGATCATGAATGCGCCACCGTGGAAGAAATGGAGGAGCGGATCTCCCGCGGCATGTACGTGATGCTCCGCCAGGGCTCGGCCTGCCACGATCTCCGGAATTTGCTCAAGGGTCTCAGCGCGGAAAACAGCCGCCGCTGCGTCCTCTGTTCCGATGACCGCCAGCCCAGGACGATCCTTGAAGAAGGCCACCTGGACAGACATCTGCAGATCTGTATCGAAGAAGGAATAGATCCCATGAGCGCCCTGAGGATGGCGACTCTCAATGCGGCCGAATGTTTCAGGCTTGAAGACAGGGGAGCTCTTGCGCCGGGTCTCCGGGCCGACATTGTCCTTGTTGAGGATCTTAAAAGCTTTAAGGTAAAGCGGGTTTACATTGAAGGGAAGCTTGCCGCGGAAGGAGGCTGCCTTTCCGGGACGGGGAAGACCGGCGCTTCATCCGAAAATTTCAAAATCCTGAAGAATAGTTTTCATGTCAGGAATTTTTCCGAAGAGAGGCTTGTCCTCACTCTTAAAAGCGACAGTGTTTATGTCATTGATGTAAAAGAAGGCAGCGTCGTTACCGGCAAGGGTACTGCCTCTGTCAAACGGAATTCCGCAGGGGAATTTGTGTACAGTCCCGGTAAAGATATTTCCAAGATTGCCGTCATCGAGAGGCATCATGATACAGGCAGGGTGGGTCTGGGGCTTTTCCGCGGCTACGGCATCAGGGAGGGAGCCGTTGCGGTTTCCGTTTCACACGATTCCCACAACATTATTACTGTCGGGGTGAACGACGGCGACATGGCCCTGGCGGTAGAGAGGCTTATCGAAATGGAAGGCGGCATTGCGCTTGTCAAAGACGGAAAGGTACTCGAAGATATGCCCCTGCCTCTGGGAGGACTCATGAGCGATAGGACGGGCGAATGGGTGGACGGCAGACTTGAAAAAATTCATGAATGCGCATGGAATGTACTGGGAGTCAAAAG
This sequence comes from Treponema sp., assembly GCA_031268245.1. GTDB lineage: Bacteria > Spirochaetota > Spirochaetia > Treponematales > Breznakiellaceae > JAIRNJ01. Next base: position 2,380 of record JAIRXN010000053.1, read on the forward strand.
AGGACTTGAACCGGTAATGAGCCTTGCCTTTATGTCCCTTGTGGTGATTCCCGAACTCAAGGTAAGCTGCGGCGGACTTTTCGATGTGGGGAAATTCAGCTTTATAGAACCTGAAGTCCCCTGACATATTTTGCGCTTATGTTTCCGCCGCCGGCAAGGTATACCAGCCTTTCAAGCCGGTCGCGGAGGCTCAGGGGAAAGGGTGCGGCGAATCCCGATGCAGGGTTCATGTCATCAAAAACCAGCGCGTCAAAATCGTTTCCCGCATCGAAACTGCCCGATCTTCCCATGCCCGCCTCTTCAAAGAAGGCTCCCCCTCCGGCGCTGCCCAGGTAAAAGGCCTCCTCCAGGCTAAGCGCTTTTTCCGTTGGAGCAAGGAGGGCCTGCCTGAGTTTTGAAACTTGAATAGCGTCGCTCATGGCCCGGAAAACGGAAAGATGAACGCCGCCTGCAACATCGGTGCCCAGACCCAGCCTGAGACCGGCCTCCAGAAAACGCCTCACCGGCGCTATGCCCGAAGAGAGATTGGCATTTGATTGGGGACAGTGGGCGATAAACACTCCCTGTTTCTTTATGAGTTCAATCTCTTCATCTTCGGGCCATACACAATGAGCCATGATCGCAGGCCCCGCTTCGCCGAAGAGCCCAAAATCCGAATATGCACCGGCATAGGTTCTGCTCTGCGGACAGAGTTCCTTTACCCACGCTATCTCCTGCCGGTTTTCGGAAAGATGGGACTGCAGGGGAAGCGGCCTTGTGCGGCCATACTCTTCCTGCAGCCCCGCAAGACCCCGCAAAAGTTCATCGCTGCAGGAGGGAATAAAACGGGGACTAAGAATCGGCCTTATGTTTCCGGACTTTAATGTAGATTCCGATTTTTCAAGCCACTCCCGTGTAGATGACAGGGAAACTGCCGCGGACTCTTCCCTCAGATACGGAGGACAGTTTCTGTCCATGTTCAGCTTCCCCACAAAACATACAAGTCCTGCCTCTTCAAGCTTCTCCATAAGAAGGAGGGTCGCGGACGTATGAAGGGTGGCAAAGATCACTGCCCGGCATGAGGGGCTTCTCTTGAGCTCTTCGACAAACATGCCATAGGAAAGGCCGGCATATTCACAATCCTGAAACTTTGCCTCCTCGGGGAAGGCGTTTTTGTTTAGCCAGTCGAGAAGCTCCAGATCCATCCCCAAAGCCCGGAAACCAAACTGGGGCGCATGCACATGGAGATCGCTGAGGCCGGGGAGGACAAGTTTCCCGCCATAGTCCCTTCGGGGAAGATTCCGGTACTCTCCGGGCAGCGCCGGGAAAAGACCTGAGGATTTTCCCCCGATGCAGACAAGCCAGCCGTTTTCCAGCGTTTCAAGCTCTACGGAAGATTTACTGTGAACAATATCCCCTTTTAGTACAAAATTCCGGTCTTCCATTTCTTTTTCCTGTGAGCCTTGAGGTTTTCTTTTTTTCTTCAATCCGTTATTATTATATGGACAGAAGGGGAAAAATGCAAATGCGGCTTGGAAAAAACAGTAATATTGTCATGCCGGAAAAAGGGGTGCTCATGGGGAGGCTTCTGTCGTGAAGGAACTGTTTACGCTCATCAAAAAAAGTTTTGAACAAAAGGAAAACCTGGTTCTTGCCCTCATTACGGAAAAGGCCGGTTCTACTCCCCGGGGACAGGGAGCATGGATGCTGATCAACAAAACCGGAAGAATTGCCGGCACAATAGGCGGGGCAAAGCCGGAATTTCTTGCCATTGAAGAGGGGAAAAAAATTGCGGAAAGCGGAGTTTCCGCCTTGAAGACATACATACTGCACCCTGCGGAGGCAGGCGACATAGGAGCAATCTGCGGCGGAGAAATTACAGTGTTTCTGCAATACCTTGATGCCGGCGACAGTGAACTTTCTGCGATTGTTGACGCCGCGCTGAATGCGGTTTCCCTGCCTGTTCCCGCGTGGTTTGTGATAAAAATTGATGAAGGAAGTAGAAAAGCCTCGCTGGGCATTCTTGGCAAAAACGGTATTCTTGGCAAAAAAGGAACATGTCCGGAAAAAACAGCGATCCTGTGCAGGGAAAAGCCTCTGCTTTACAATACGGCACAGGGCGACTGGCTTTCCCTTCCCATAAACAGTACAGGTATTGTGTATGTCTTCGGATCGGGACACGTGGCACGGGAACTCCTCCCCCTGCTTGGCCGCCTGGATTTCCGCTGCATAGTCTTTGACGACCGGGAAGAATACTGCAAAGACGAATTTTTCCCCGCGGCGGAACGGATTATTACGGGGAACTATGAGGATATCGGCGCATCCATTCCGGAGGGTCTTGCGGACAGCGATTATGCGGTGATCCTTACCAGGGGCCATCTCTGGGACTTCCGGGCGGAAGCCTTTGCGCTGGAAAGCCCTGCCCGTTACATCGGAGCCATCGGCAGCAGGACGAAACATGCGGCGGTACGGCAAAAACTCCTTGCCATAGGGTTCAGCGAAGCGGATCTGGAGGCCCCCCGTTTCCATGCCCCCATCGGTATTGACATAGGGAGCGATACGCCTGCGGAAATTGCCGTCAGCATTGCTGCGGAGTTAATTAAAGTGCGGAACTGTCAACAAGACGGTTAATGAAGAACCCGGGCCTGCGAATCATACGGCCCTGTTTTGCGGATCGGGTTTAGCGCCTGATTGGGAAAGCAGCAGAATCCCTGCGGCGAGGAGAAAGGGGAACACTATTGCGGCAAGGATGCCGGTTTTGAAGCCGGTTCCGCTCATCACCATGCCGACAAGTCCGGGGCCAAGGGAGCAGCCTGCGTCCCCGGCAAGGGCCAGCAGCGCAAACATCGCCGTTCCTCCCAGCGGAAAAACCCTGGAGGCCATGCTGAAGGTGCCGGGCCACATGATTCCTACGCTGAGACCGCAGAGGGCGCAGCCTGAAAGGGAGAGTAAAGGCCAGGGGGAAAACACGGTTACAAGATAACTTGCCATGCAGAGAATGGAAGACAGTAACAGCATCCTTTCGAGTTTAACTTCCTCTGTTCTGGTTCCAAAGTATACCCGGGAAAGGCCCATGAGTACGGCAAAGGCGCAGGGGCCCAGGAGATCTCCGGTGGTTTTGCTTACCCGGAGTCCTGTCTCCGCAAAGAAGGAGGCCCACTGGCACATAGCCTGTTCCGAGGCGCCTGAGCAGACCATCATCAGCACCAGGAGAAAAAACATTTTCTTTGTCAGAAGTTTTCTGACGGGAATGGCGGAAGCCTCCCCCTCGATCAGGCGCCGTATGGGTACCACCGCAAACAGGAAGAAGTTCCCCAGAGGCAGAAGCGCCCAGAGCATGGGAAGGTAGCGCCAGTGTTCAATGCCGGCAAGGGCAAAAAAAAGGCTCGACAGTAACACTACCGCCACGAAACCCCAGCAGTAGAATGAGTGTAAAAGGCTCATGGCGGCGCTTTTATTGGAAGCGGGAAGCGCCTCCACGATGGGGCTGACGATAACCTCAAGGAGGCCGCCGCCTACGGCATAGAAAGCCGTCGCAATAACAAGGCCGTAGAAGGGTTCGCTCGTGAGGAAGGGAAGAAAACCCAGCAGAAACAGTCCTGACGCACAGAAAGCCTGGGCAGCCAGCGCTGCCGCCCGGTAACCAATCCGGTCAACAAACCGAACCGCCGCCAGATCGACCAGAAGCTGTATGGCAAAATTCATCGAAATGAGGAGGGCCAGGGACGGGAGTCCGATGCCGAAAACCCGGTGAAAGGTTACAAACAACAGGGGCCCCAGATTGTTTACAATGGCCTGGCTGCCGTAACCCAGATAGCAGGCCGCCAGGGTAGAACGGAAAGAAAGCTTCAC
>JAIRXN010000083.1 GCA_031268245.1 Treponema sp.
GGAAGCACTGATTTATTCAATCGAGAATAAATCAGTGCTACTTTAATGCGGTATTTGCGCAATGAAATGAGCAAATACATAGGGTAACGCTGATTAGCGTCAAGTTAATCAGCGTTACCCTAGTATAACGCTATGAATTATAAATTGCAAGCATCCCGAACCCAGTTGAGCCGCCTGGTTTCCGTGTTTCTCGGTATGGTGCAATCCGCCCCCAGGATCACCCCCCTTCTCCCCGCTCCGGCAATGAGACGGCGAGTTTCCGCCTTTACAGCCTCTTCATCCCCGGTAAAGAGGAGGCTTCCGGCAGTATTGTCAAAGCCGCCAATCACCGGCTTGTCACGGAAGAGTTTTTTGCCTTCCTCCAGGGGAACTTTTTCACAGACAGAGGCCCAGTTGATCACCTGGGCCGGATAATCCCTGTAGCGGGAAAGATCGTTCCTGTGACCTTCGTAGCCGCAGACATGGAGCAGGTTCAACGCTCCCGGGGCCTTTGCGCTTCCGGCCCTGCCGGCCTCTTCCAGCACAGAAATATCCGAAGGGCTTACCGCTTTTTTATGCGCCTCTCCGTCCAGTCCCCCGGGATCCTGGGTGGAAAAATAGATTCCGTCGGCGCCTCCTTCGGCGATCACCCTGCGGGCAAGGCAGCCCAGATCCTGGGCCGCCGTATCAAGAGCCTGCTTTAGCATTTTCGGGTCTTCGCCGGCGAAACGGGCAAGCATATCGTCGGCCCTTTTTCCCAGCCGGCCCTGCCTTACAAAACGGAAAGTTGTTGCGGGAGAAAAAATGTTGTAGAAACAGAGTACTTCCTTTCCAAAGAGAGCGGTAATGGTTTTGGCGAATTCCACCTGCTTTTCGATCCATGGGTGCTTTTCTCCGAGGGGCTTGATTCCCCTCAGTTCGGACACCCTCTCCGCGCCGGCAAAAATTTCATTGGGATACAGGAAGAAGCCGTCGGTCATTATCTTGAGAAAGTCAGGCTGATATTCGCAGTAGAACTTCCTGTGACCTGCGATGCTCTGTTCGATCAGGGAAGGATCTGCCAGGCCGTCCTGCAGTTCATCCGGCAGATAGTGATACCAGAACCCCACGGGGATTCTGTCCGTTTCTTCGTTGTGCATGGCTTTTAAGACCCATTCGCGTTTATTCATGATGCCTCCATTAAAAATTTCCGTATTTTAATCGGCCCTGAAGATCCCGCATTTCAGGTAGAGGGATTCACCGTAACCGAGGAGTATGGGGTGATCCTGAGCCTGGTAGCGGAAATCCAGCAGCCTGAGTCTCCGGCCTGAATCCGACGCAGCCGAGGCGATGATCTCCCTGAAACGGAATTCATCCAGGGCCTGGCTGCAGGAACAGGTAACAAGAATGCCTCCCGGCTTGAGGAGCCGCAGAGCCTTGAGATTGATCTCCTTGTAACCCCGGAGGGCTCCTTCCAGGGCGCTCTTTGTTTTGGCAAAGGCCGGAGGATCGAGGATGATCATATCAAATTTTTCTTTATCCCTTTCAAGAGATGTAAGGATATCAAAGACATCGCCCTTGCGGGTTTCAAGCTGCGTTTCCAGGCCGTTAAGCCGGGCATTCAGCCGGGCTGTTTCCAGGGCTTCCGCCGAAGAATCCACGGCCAGGGCCTCCGCTCCCTCTCCCGCGCCCCGGAGTGCGTGAATGGCAAAAGCTCCGTGGTAGCTAAAGAGATCGAGAATGCGGAAGGACTGTTTCTCCGTTTCGGCATGAAACGCGGTTTCGTGTCCGCCGCGGTTTTTTGGCGTAGATTTGAGGGCCGCCGAAAGCCGGGCCCGTTCAGATGTCAGGCGGTGGTTGTCCCGCTGGTCAAGGTATGTTCCGGTTTTCTGTCCGGAGAAGAGATCTACCCTGAACGGATAGCCGTTTTCAAAGACAATGATTCCGGCCGCCGGGAAAGTTCCCCGTATGAGAGCGTCCTGCAGGGGAAGTCCCTCCAGTTCCCGCACCGGAGCGGATTTTTCGATGATACCGGCAATGCCGCCCTGAAATTTCAGGGTCTCATCCAGGGCCTGCAGTACCATGTCCCGCCTCATGTCCATGCCGTATGACAGAAACTGTACCGTAAGCCAGGAAGCCGGAGGCCCCAGCAGCGTTTCCGCGTCCTCAAAACGCAGGGCCCCGGGATTACCGTTTTCCCCGGCGGCGGTCCGCAGGACTCCCGCATCCCATCCGGTATAGCAGTCTACGATAAGTCCCGGAAGCCGGTCTGCTTCGGCAAAGACAAGGCGGGCGCTTTCCTTTTCGGGCCGGAAGCCCGCAGCGCTGCGGCGTTCCAGAGCCTCCCGGATGCGGCGTTTGAAGAAGCCCTTGTCCGCGCCTTCCTTGGAAGAGCTGTAGATACGGACGGCGATCTTTGAACGGGGGTTGGCAAAGCCCCTTCCCAGATACGCAGGTTTCCCCTGCCTTGAATACTCAACATCGACTATCTCGCCGGGCTCCGGTTCCGCCTCTACAAACCCAGGCGTTTTCTGAACGAGAACATGCTGTATTTCGTTGTCAAAGATCCAGGGATGCCCCGAGAGAATCCGCTGTTCTTCCCCATGTTTCAAAATGACTCTTTTTATCAATCCTTAATCCTCAAGATCAAAAGTACTGCCGCTTTTTCTCACGGTAAAATCCATCCTTGCCGCCTCAGGACGGCTTGCGGCCTTGGCTGCCGCGGCAAGCATTTCCTGCTGTACCCGGCAGGGGATTGCGCCCGCTTCGGGCTGAAGCCGCTCCCATCTTCCGCTGCTCCCGAGACGCCATGCCTGACAGTTGTCCTGAAAGTAACTAAGGAGAATGTCGTACACCCTGCGGCGGAGATCTTCCTGCAGCACCGGGAACATTAATTCTACACGGCGTTCCAGATTCCGGGGCATCCAGTCGGCGCTGGAAAGGTAGAGTTCATCCGCGCCGCCGTTGGCAAAGTAATAGATCCGGGAATGTTCCAGATAGTGACCCACAACGCTTATTACCCTGATGTTTTCGGAAAGTTCAGGCATTCCGGGAATAAGGGTACAGATCCCCCGGACACAGAGTGAAATTTTTACACCGGCTCTGCTTGCCCGGTAGAGTGAGCGAATGATGTCCTGATCAACGAGGGCATTGAGCTTTGCCATGATCCTGCCCGGATATGCGGCGCTGGAACGCCGTTCTTCCCTTTCGATCAGTTCCAGAAGTCTCCGTTTAAGATTTACCGGAGCAATGCTGATCAGCCGGGTGGGCTGGATCATCGAGTAGCCTGAGATCATGTTGAACAGTATCCCCGCATCGTAGGCCAGTTCTTCCCGGCAGCTAAAGAGGGAGAGATCCTCGTAGAGCCGGGCGGTCTTGTCGTTGTAATTTCCCGTGGAAAGGTGAAGGTAACGGTGGATCTGCTCCCCTTCTTTGCGTACAACCAGTGTTATCTTCCCGTGAACCTTAAGCCGGGCAAGGCCGTAAACAACTACTGCGCCGGCCTTTTCAAGGCGGTTTGCCCAGGAGATGTTCCGCTCCTCATCAAAACGGGCCTTGATTTCCACCACCGCCGTTACATGCTTCCCGGAAAGACTCGCCTGTTCCAGCGCCTTGACAATGGGACTGTTGCCGCTTGTCCGGTAGAGGCAGGTTTTGATGGCGATTACACCGGGATCCCGGGCGGCTTCCTGAAAGAACCGGAGTACCGGATCGAAAGATTCATAGGGCAGATGGAGGAGCAGATCCTTTTCCCGTATCGTATCCCAGATCGATGTCTCTTCGCTGAAACCGGGATTGGCATAGATCTTCCAGTTTTTTTCCCGCAGTCTATCGAAGCCGGGAACATTTACCAGTTCGTCAAGCGCGCCGAGGTTGAGAGGGCCCGGGATCTCGTAGAGATCCTGGCTTTCAAGAGAGAGCCGCCGGGCAAGCATATCCCGAAGCCTGTCACTGCCCCGTGAATAGTTCATTCGCACCGCCATGGATCTGTCCCTGCTTTCCAGAACTTCCTCCATGGCTTCAATAAAGTCTTCGTCCCGTTTTTCATCTACAGAGAAATCCGCATCCCTGTTCACTTTGAAGAGCATGGTTTCCAGTACCTTAAAACCGGGGAAGAGCTTTCCTCCCCATCTGAGTACCAGATCCTCCAGAAGTGTCCAGGAGGAATCGCCGGGGAAGTGTATGATGCGATCCAGTACCGGAGGAATCAGTACCATTGCCGTCTTGTCTTCCGCGGAGGATGCTTCCCCTTCGGCGCGCAGCAGGAATACACAGTTGAGGGACAGGCTGTCAATGACAGGGAGTTCTTCTCCTTCTTCAATGCGGAGGGGTGTAAGTACCGGATATACACGGGAATCAAACCAGGATTCCAGGTACTTTTTCTGTTCATCCGTGTAGGAATCCGCGTGTACCAGGCGCAGTCCTTCCGCCGCCATACCGGGAAAGATCTCTTCGGTAAGGCAGCGGTACTGTGTCTCTATGATTTCCGCACTTTTTTCTGAAATTATTGCCAGAAGTTCCGCGGGACTCAAGCCTGAAAGGTCTCTTTCAACATTTCCGCTGCGCTGAATCTTTTTCAGAGCCGCCACCCTGACCATAAAGAATTCGTCCAGATTTGAAGAAACGATGGCAAGAAAACGGAATCTCTCCAGGGGCGGCAGATCTTTCCGCAGGCCTTCCGCCAAAACCCTCTCATTAAAATTCAGCCAGGACAGTTCGCGGTTAAAGTAGTGGACGCCGGGAAGAGGGTTCTGTGCAGGCTGTTCTGTGCGGTTCATCACATTAACATGACCTTGTAACCGAATACGTCTTCAAAGAGATCTCCTTTTTCTTCCAGTCCCATGAGTTCAAGCGAAAGATCGTGAGGCCCCTGGGTATGCAGCATAATCGTTTCACCCTTCCGTTCCACCCTGAGGAGGTGCAGTTGCCGGGAATGTCCCCGGTCAAGGGAATCGGCCACCCGGAGTATCGAAGAGAGTTTGAGTACCAGAACCCGTTCTTCCCTCTGAAGGGACACATAATTTATATCCGGCTGGGAAGGCGGCGGCCCCCGGTGATACCTCACCACATTGGCAATAATATCCAGTTCCTCACGATTAAGACCGAAAATCTCCGAATTGCTGACGATGTACGAGCCGTGTTTTTCGTGATTCGCTCCCTGAATAAACATGCCGATATCGTGGAGAATCGCCGCGGTCTCCAGCATCATCCGTTCCCTGCGGCCCATACCGTGTTCCTTTTTCAGTGCATCAAAGAGGCTGAGGGAAAGATCGGCCACATAGCGGGCATGCTGTTCATCAAAATGAAATTTCCGCCCCAGGTTGGCAGCCGAAGCGACGATCTGGGAGAAAAATTCCCCTTCAATTTCGCTCTCTCCCCCCAGGGAAAGATTGAGAAGGTAACCTTCCCGGATGGACTCCATGGGAACCACTATCTCCGCGGCTCCGGTCTCTTCCAGAAAGAGCCGGTACACCAAAAGCCCCGGTACAAAACCTTCCGCTTCGCCGTAAGGTATATGAAGTTTCTTAACACAGTCTTCGATGCTGTAGTCATGGATCTTTTCAGCAAAGTCCCTAAAAGCTTCCCGGCTTATCATCCGGCACTGTTCGTTGATCTCCTTCCCTATGAGGACGCTGGCGATCCTCGCATCGGAACCGGCGACCACGACAGTCCGCACATGGGAAAGCTCCATTTCGGCGCTGAGCCTCCGGGCCGTGCTGCGTATGCTTGCATTGAGGTAACGTGCCCGGGAAAGGGGGGAAGCGGGATTCCAGCGGAAACGCTGATCGATCAGTATCGTTCCCAGACGGAGGCTGTGGGCCGCCACCATCTTTCCCCGCCGGAGGAGCATGATCTCCGTGGAACCGCCCCCTATCTCAATGATCATTGAATTGGCCTTCCAGAAGAGGGGCAGATCCTGCTTCAGGGCATGGCGGACAGCCAGATACATGAGCCGGTTTTCCTCTACCCCCTCCACAATGGAAAGGGAAAAGCCTGTTTCCTGCCTCACCCGGTCAACAAAAACATCCCGGTTCCGGGCCGCCCGGATAGCGCTGGTGGCAATGGAGTGAACCTGGAAAACCTCAATGCCCCAGCCCGCCAGGATCTCCCGGAAACCCCTGAGCACAGAAAGACATTCCAGAAGACTTTCCCTGGAGAGTTCCCCGGAGGTAAATACATCCCGGCCCAGAGCCACAGGCCGCCCGGCCCGGTCAAGCTCCCGCCAGAGTCCTCCGCTTAGAAGTTCCGCCACCAAAAGCCGTATACCTGTGGAACCTATCTCCAGAACCCCGACGATGGGCGGCTGGTTTTCCGTCCTCATATTTCCCTACAACTTTTCGAGGAGCATGGAGCATTTACCCGAAGGAATGGGCAGAGTTTTCTTTTTCTTCCCCAGGACATTTATTGTAAAGTAGTAGAGCTTCTCGCTTTCCATGTGAATTTCCCAGCCGCGGCCGGATTTATTGGAGAGGATCGTGATCATGTTTTTCTTTAAGGAAAGGTTTTCTATCCCCATGATTTCCAGATTGGGAATAATCCAGTCCACCGTCTTGCGGGGAAGGGAGATAAAAAGCCCGATGATATTCTCGATAGTCAGGCAAATCGTTGAAAGCGCATCATAGGTAAGGGCCTGCATACGGGGAAAGTCCGGCCTTTCGAGCCACTGGGCCGGCCCTTCCTTCAAGGGCAGATATGCTTCCCAGAGATTCCCCTTGTGGTGGTTCCCGTCGGGATTCATCGAATCCAGCATGAAGTAGAGGTGCCTGATGGCGTAGTCTCTTGCCAGATCCCAACGCTGGTAACGTTCAAGTCCCTTGATCACCATGAAGGTGAGGTGGGGATACACGGAACCGCGGTAACCGCAGCCAAGTTCGTCAAATTCTCTCTCATTCCGGGCCACCGTGGGAAAAGGGTGAGGGGTACCGAATTGCTGCGGATCCTGAAGCTTGGCAATGATCCGCTCCGCCTTGTCGTCGTTGGGGATCTCCGCCAGCAAAGGCCAGTAGCCGGCAATGGTTTTTATGGGCAGTTGCTTTTCGTTTATATCAATATCGTGGTAGAACCCGTCTTCGGCATTCCACATAAGAGAATTGATCCGTGTCTTGAGGGAAAAATAGCGTTTCTTGTACTGGAAACTGGTTTCCTTGTTGTTAAGAATATCCGCCAGGGCGCTCATATAGAGAACATTTATGGCCATCATCGTATTGAAGTCCAGAGGATATGCTGCGCTTTCCCTGGGTGAATTTTCCATGCCTCCCGCGACGAGAGGCACCTTGTAAAGGCCGTTAGGCTGTTTGAATTCCGAATCTATCCACTCGGTGTAACGGTGGAGTATGGAAAGCACATCCTTTACCCGTTTCTTGTTGGCTGATTTATGGTAGAGGTTATATTCAGCCCAGGCGAAAAGGGGGATGCCCAGACCCTGGGGGTTGGATTCGCTGAACACGGGTTCCCCGGTTTCGACGCTGTACGCGGAACGGATGGCTCCATTTTCCTCCTGGTGACTGTAAAACACATCCAGGGTCGGGTGAGCCATGTATATACGGTTGGAATACACCAGAAAAAAAGACGAAAAGATCGCATCGTCCTGCTCAACCACCGGGCAGCCCGGATAAAAGAAGAATTTCCCGTCAGGAGCGCCGCCGCCCTTCCAGCAATCCTGGATCCAGGCCCAGGTCTTGTCATAAATATCGACAAAATCCTGGTCATAAAAGTGGATTTTGGGGAAATCTCGCTTTGTCAAAAAAGTACTCCTTACGAAAATGCTATATAACGACGTGGGTTACCTGATAAACAATGTTCCATAAATATGGTTAATCGAATGAGGCTGCTCCAAAACCAACCGGGTTTGGACAAGCTCAAGTATCATTATACATTCAACCCTGAAATTTTTCTACGTTTTTTTACAAGTTTTTTTCTTACATTAAAAAACGCAGGAGCCCCTAGGCTCAAGCTTCTGCCCCTAATAGAAAATTCTGATATGCTCCACCGCCGTGCGGTGCTTCATTTTGAGTACAAGAACCTGATCCTGGGCCTGATAGACCCAGCCCGAAGAGTCGTAACGCTCAAACTGGGGGTCTGTACGGTAGTCAATATTGTACAACTGGATCTTCGTGAAGGGTTTTATTCCCCGGATCATCATATAATGGGTTTCCCCTATGGGAAAGGTCACCGCAATATCCATGACCGTACCATCCATGCTTGCACTCAGCGACTGAGCGGCTGTCCAGGCCCAGATGCCGTTGACCCTTGCCCCGATACCGGCGGCCCTGGGGTAATAATCGCTGAATTCCGGGGAACGGGTTGCCAGAATCCGGTAGATCCGCGGGGCGGAGATCTTCGTATCCCCCGGAATAAGGCTCTCGTCACCGGAAAGGCTGAAGTCCGCCGGAATACCGCCCGTTTCATCGGTCAGAGAGAGGGCCGAAAGCACCATGCTGCGGCCCGCCCCGGCCCATTCTTCCTGGCCTCTGTCTTCCGCCCAGGCCGCCAGAGCCTTTCCCAGCCGGATATTGAATTCAGTGTCCACCTGTCCATCCCGGACAACCAGTATGAGGTCATTCTGAAGGCGGCGGATGTTTTCCGATATGACAAAACAGGCCTGATCGGCAAGTCTTTCAAACGGATTCTCCCCCGGGTTGTATTGGGCCCTGAGATCCAGGTCTCCTTCGAGGATTCCCGCGGTAGATTCGAGGCTTAAAACCGCCGGATCGATGGAACGAATAAGCTCCCGGCCGTCATCCATGAAGTTGAGATAGGCTCTGGTTGCCAGAAATTCAAAAACATGGGGTTCTTTAAGAATATCCAGGGATTTTTCATTGATAAGCCGGGAAAGACGGCTGATCTTTTCCCGTTCAAGGTTGATGAAGGAGCGGAAAGCGAGATCCATACGGCCGAGGTACACCGAAGATTCATAGCTGTAGCGGCTTCCCGTGATGAACGAGGCGGGGATCGCCGAAACCGCGGCCTTGTAACTCCCCCGGCGCAGCGCTTCGCCCGCATAGGCAACGGCCGAATCTTCATCCCCGCGGCTTGCAATGGTTCTGGTTAACAGGGAAAAGTTCTGATCCCGCCAGCGGGCGATTTCCGTATCGTAGAGACCGCGAGTTTCCGCCTGGGGAATGATAAAATCTTTGGGGCTGAAGCTCTGCTGTTCCGGTACAGGGCCGTAGGAGACATCACGGCTTCCCTCCGTCAGGATGAGGATACCGCTTTCTCCCGCCTGGACAGAACGGGCAAAGGCATAGATTAGCCCGTCGACGCTGATAGTGATCTCTCCATTTCCATTGTCTCTCACCCGTGAAGTCCGCAGGGGTCTGAAAGGCAGCTCCAGCGCTTCAATTCCTTCCGCAAAGAATGGATGGATCTGCAATTCTACCCGGCCCGAAACATAGCGGGTGCTGAACAGAAGCTGTACACCGCCGGGCAGATTGAAAATAGCCGTTTCTCCGGAAATTTCCAGGCTTTCCGGAAAGACATTTGTCTTTGCCCCCTCTGAATCTACCAGGCAAAGCCCGCCGTTTTCGTCTCCGTCCAGCCGGAATTCGAGACCGCCGAAGAAAACGCCGGCTTCTCCTTCCAGCGGAAGACGCCCATGAATTCCTGCGCCGTTATTCTCCTGGTCAGTCTTATACTGGCCGCTTAACATCATGTTGCCTACCCGCTGGGTAAAGCTTCCCCGCTTTGCAAACTGGATTAGTACCAGAAAAACAAAAATTCCTGTATAGAGAAACAAGAGGGCGAAGATTCGGGGGAAAACCGGTTTTCTCATGGATGGCACTGTGTCTTGTCTCGCTCCTTGCCGATAATGAAGTAATTAGATACTATCCATTTATACCAGAGGCTGTTCCCGAATGTCAAATTGTGGAACGGGCGCAGGAATGAGGTTTCCCCAAAACTTCAGTTTTGGGACAGGCTCGAATACTTTTGTATGATTAGATCCCGTTTATATATTGTTTGTGTTGTTCTGTTTTCCTTCGGTTTTCTCTGGTCCTGTGCGGGAACTCCGTCCGTAACGCCCGGGAGTCCGCGGGAACATGCCGGATCTTCTCTTCCTGAGGAAAGGGAAGTCGAAATCCTTCCTCCCGCGGGCAAGCCCCCGGAGCGGCTTCCTCTCACCGATACCCAGTCGATTCTGGAGAGGATGAGAGAGCTTCTGGAACTGGGAGACTATCAGGGCGCCCTGGCCCTCTTCGATAGGATCGAGAATCCCGATGCCGGGAGCGCCGGCATCAGGCTTCTCAAGGCTTCGGTGCTTCTTTCCGCAGGGGACAGGCCGGGAAGCAGGGCTCTTACCGAAGAAATCATCTCCGCCGATCCTCAAAACACCGAAGCCCTCTATATGCTTTCCACACTCGAATTTGCCGAGGACAAGGGAAAGCAACAGCAGGCCCTTTTGGAGAAGATTCTTAAAATAGAGCCAAACAATACCGACGCCCTGGTAGATTTGGGGAATATTTTTGTACGCGCCCGGTCATGGAGAAACGCCGCCGGCTATTTTGACAAGGCACTGCAGATCCAGCCGGAAAACGGCAGAGCGCTGCTGGGCCGGGCCTCGGTCTACCGCTTTAACCATGACCGGAACAATGCGGAGCGGCTTTTCAACCGGGCCGTTGAACTGTACCCTGACTGGGCCGAAGCCCGGCATGAGCGGGCCCGGCTTCTAAGGGAATGGGACAATCCCCGTGAGGCCCTTGAGGATCTCGACAAGGCAAAAAGCCTGGAGCCGGACAGCTACTTTATCGCCGCGGACCGGGGAAACGCACTCAGGGATCTGGGCCGGAAGAGGGAAGCTCTGGAAGAGTATGAACGGGCGATCAACATAAACCCGGATATTTTTGTTGCCTATGTGTACAGTTCCGGCATCAAGTTTGATCTGGGGGACTTTGACGGGGCGGACAGGGATTTTTCCCGGCTCGCGGCCCTGAGGCCCGATTATTACTTTGCCTATGAAGGTCTCGGTATGGTAAAGATGCGCAAGCAGCTCTGGGCCGAAGCGCGGGATGCATTCCGGGAATGTTACAAGTATGCCCCCAAGGAATGGTACTATGCCCTCCTTGCCGCGATGAACTGGATGCGCTCAGGCAGACCAAGCGATCCCCGGCAGTTTCTTGCCCAGGCTCTCCGGGGCCTGCAGCGTGAATCGCCCGAATGGTACCTGCTGCGGCTCTACCATGATCTTTCGGGCGACAATGATATTGTTGTACGGATCGATAGAGAACAGAATCTTGATACCAAGGCCCGGATGCTTTTCTATCTGGCCCACTATTACGATATCCGGGGCAACAAGAACCTTGCCGGAATTTATTTTTTACGGGTAAGGGAACTTGACCGCAAAGCCATACCGGAATGGAAACTTAATGAATGGGCCATAGAGGAGCGGAATCTGGATGCAAGATAACATTGTTACTGTCTCTCTGGGGGAACGCAGCGTTACCCTTATCGGTACGGCCCATGTTTCCCGGGAGAGTATTGATGAAGTCAAGGCCCATATACGGGACGAAAAACCCGGCATGGTTTGTGTCGAACTTGACGGCGGCCGTTTCAAGTCAATGGATTCCAAAGACGACTGGGAAAGACTCAATGTGTCAAAGGCATTCCGTGAGGGGAAGGGCTTCCTCCTTATAGCGAACCTTGTGCTGGCAGGTTTTCAGCGCCGCATGGGAGTGGGCCTCGGAGTCAAACCCGGCGAAGAGATGCTGGCCGCCTGCGACGCCGCCAAAGAACTGGGCATACCGTACCGTTTCTGCGACCGGGAAGTACAGATCACCCTCCGCCGGGCCTGGTCCCGCTGCGGCCTCTGGAGCAAATGTAAACTCCTGGCCTCCCTCATCTCCAGCGCCTTTTCAACGGAAAAACTCAGTGAAACGGAGATTGAAAACCTCAAACAGGCCAGCGAACTTGACGGCATGATGGCGGAACTGGCCTCCTACCTCCCCGCGGTAAAAGAAACACTCATCGACGAACGGGATCGCTACCTGGCGGCAAGAATCTGGACTGCCGGACAGGAGAGGCCGGCCGGAGAAAAACTGCTCGCCGTAGTCGGCGCAGGCCACCTTCCCGGGCTCAGGGCCCACCTTGAAAAGATTGCAGCGGGGAACGAGGACGCCGGTGTCGAGGCCCTTGATGTCATTCCCCCGCCCTCGTTTTTATCAAAGGCGGCAGGCTGGATCATCCCCGCAGCAATTGCCGCCCTTATCATAGCCGGCTTTTTCCAGGCCGGGGCCGCCCAAAGCCTCTCCATGCTCCTCCGCTGGGTACTCTGGAACGGTTCCCTCGCCGCGCTGGGAACACTCATCGCACTGGGGCATCCTCTTTCCATACTGGTTTCCTTTCTCGGCGCCCCTATAGCCACGATCAACCCCTTCATCGGCGTGGGCCTCTTTTCCGGCATCACCGAAGCCTGGGTACGCAAACCCCGTGTGCAGGACGTGGAAAATATCGCCGAAGATTTTTCCAGCCTCAGAGGAATCTACCGCAACCGTGTTTCCCGCGCGCTGTTGGTATTCTTTCTGTCAAGCCTTGGAGGAGCCGTGGGGAATTTTATTTCCATTCCCGCGTTGGCAGGTTCACTGTTTAAGTAGAGTCTGTCCACAAAGTCGGTTACTTTGCGGACAGAAAACAGCATTTGCTCCCGTTTTGTACCAAAACGGTACGCAAAATGCCTGTTTTAAGGAAGTCTGTCTATAATGTGTCCACATTATAGACAGACTCTAAGTAGAGCCTTCAAACACAGCGCGTATATACTCCGCCGATGAACGCGCCGCTTCATCCAGTCCGGCTTCTCCGGCTTCTCCGGCTCCGCCGGAAATGTCCCGCCAGACTTTGATGTCCTTGCCCACCTGGCCGCCCATAAGGACAAAGGGTTCCATGACGACTTTTCCGGTATACCCGGTATCCCGCAGGGCCTTGCCTATGGCCTTCCAGTCCATACGGGTACCGGGCCGGGGCGGACGGCGGTTTGCTTCTCCGATGTGGAAATGTCCCAGATATGGGCCGGCGGTCCTTATCGCTTCGGTAAGGCTGTCTTCTTCAATATTCATGTGGAAAGTATCAAGCATTACCCTTACGTTTTTGCAGCCCACAGCCTCTACATAGGAGCGCGCTTCCGCAGCCGTGTTGATAAGGTAGCCTTCAAAACGGTTCAGCGCCTCCATCCCCAGGGTGATACCGGAAGCCATCTCCGCAAGGCGGCGCATGGACTCGACGCTCCGTTTGAGATCCTCTTCCTTGTTGAAAGGTTTGGAAAAATCAACAGGCCAGTAGGAGTAAAGCCCGCCCCCTACGACAGTAATTTCAAGCTCATGGAGGACTTCAAAGGTCTTTTTCCAGAATTCAAAGCCCTGTTCCACGATTTTGGGATCAGCCGAGGAGAGGTTTTCCTCAAGTCTGGGCCCATACCCTGCAGTCAGGACGATTCCCGCATCCTTTGCAGCCGCCTTGAGTTTCCATCTCTCTTCTTTTTTCATACCGGGCAGGGAGGCGCAGGAGATTTCCAGTATGTCAAAACCCAGTTTTCCTACTTTTTGGGCATATTTGGGGTAATCTCCGCCCCATTGCCGTTCCCAATAAGCGTAGTATATACCGTATTGCATAGCCTTATTGTAATGTATACTATTGGATTGTGAACAGTAGCGTGCCAAGGTAGCTCAGTCGGTAGAGCGGTACACTCGTAATGTACAGGTCTGGAGTTCGATTCTCCATCTTGGCTGAAGTTTTGGAACAGCCTCAGATTATTCCGGAATCAGGCGAATTCTATAGGGATTCTATTGATTTTCCGATATAATGTATATATAATTATAGTAGAGAAGTTTTTAAAAACTTCAGGCTGTTGAGCAAGTATAATGCCCGCAAGGAGGTGTTTATGAAAAGAATTCTTTTACTGGCACTGGTTTTGGGAGTCTTTCTCTCGGGACTGGCGTTTGCTGCCGACTGGACGGTACAGAGTGTAACCGGAAAGGTTGAGCGTGAAGCTTCTCCCAATACCTGGGAGGCCGTTAGTTCCAACGGAACCCTGAGCGACTCAGCCGTCGTCAGGATCGGGCTTAATTCGACGCTGGTTCTCAAATCCGGAGATCAGGTTAAGACTATCCGCGGCGCCAAAACCGCCGACACCATTGAGAAGCTCATCGTGGCAGACAATGCCAGCGGGGTCAAGCTCGGCGGCAAGATCAGCGCTTCCAGCACTGCGGTGAATGCCCGCAGTACCCAGAGCAGTTCTACCGCTTCCCAGCGGGCCAGCGAGGCTGTCGGAGACACAGAGTGGCTTGAATAGCCGGTAAAAACTCTCCCGGAAAAAGGCCCTCCCGGTATAGTGGGAGGGTTTTTTTATGATTCGCAGGCCCGCCCTTCGAAAGAAGGACGGGTTCATACCCTTTTAGGCCCTTTACTTCTGGGTCAAATTATTGACCGCATCCCATTCCGTTTCCGGCGGATTATCGATAAGGGTCCGGCACCGGTCGAGGTAGAGTGCGGCGCAGGCATCTTTCCCGTTCTCCGTAACGATAGCGGAGAAGATCCCGGCGGCTTCCCGGAAATTCCCTCTCTCGTAGGCCTGTATGCCTGTCTCCCAGGAACCGGCCATGGCGGAGAGTTCCGCCGGGGCTTCCGTCCGGATATCCAGCAGTTCATAGAGCCGCAGGGGGGTGCTTATCCCCACCACCCTCACCCTGTCCAGGGAACGGATAAGGAATTCATCCCCAATCTTGTCCCTGGTGTATTCGCTGATCAGCATGCCTCCGGTATTGTACTGCTTGTTTACCCCTTCCAGCCGGGCGGCGAGGTTTACCGCATTTCCCATGATAGTGTAGTCCATCTTGTTGGGGGTACCCATGTTGCCTACTACCATGTCGCCGGTGTTGATGCCGATACGGGTATATATGGGGCTTTCGGGCCGGAGCTTCCTCTGGGCAATGAGATCCGCCAGCGCGGCGGAGAAGGGGCCCTGGGGATCCATGATTTTTTCCCTGAGTCCGATTTCGGCCCTTTTCATCCGGATTGCGGAACGGCAGGCCAGGGCCGCATGGGTTTCAACAGGTATCGGGGCTCCGAAGAAGGCGATGATTGCATCCCCTTCAAACTTGTCTATGGTTCCTCCGTTTTCCATCACAATATTGCTCATCTCCGTAAGGTAAAGGTTGAGGAGGGCTACCAGGTCGGCAGGATCGAATTTTTCGGAGAAGGAGGAGAAGGACTGAATGTCCGTAAAGATGGCGGTCATTTCCCGTTTTTCGCCTCCCAGGTTGAGTTTGCTGGGATCGGCGATGATCTGGTTGATAACTTCCGGGGCAAGGTAACGGGAGAAGGCCGAGCGGAGGAAGGATTTTTCCCGGATGGTTGAGAAGAAGTTGAGTCCGGTAAGGCTGAGGAAGGTAAGAGTAATCGCAGCAAAGGGGATCACCATGGCAAGGTATCTTTTGGTGATCATAAAGAAGATCGTAAAAACAAAGACGGTAAAGGCCATGGCGACAAGTCCTGCCAGAATGGACTTGCCCACATCAAGCCGCTTGACGACAAGCGCCAGAGCCAGCGAGAGGATCAGCGCCAGGATCAGAGAGATGAAGGAAGGCGTATCATCCAGAAACTGGCCCGAGAGCAGCATGTTTGACACCGCTGCATAGGTTCCCACATTTGGGTAGTTGGTCATGAAGGTGATGAGTCCCAGGTCGGTACTGCTGGTCATGGTGGCGCCCACGATGCAGAGGGCCCCTTCCGTCCGTTTGGAAACCTGATCCCGAATTTTCACCAGTTCGGCAAACTGTATCCTGGCTTCACGGAAGAGGGAACGGACAAATTCACTTACCTCCTCATCTCCCGCCACATCGGAGAGGATAATCTCTTCGTAGGGGCCGTTAAGGAAACGATCCGAGGCTTCCAGATACGCATGACGGGTATCCATATATGCGTCAAAGCTGATGCCTTCGTCAGGATTCTCTCCGGAATAGAGCCCTTCCTTGATAAAAGCGGAATCGTTGTAGATCTGCAGGGGGGTCTTATCCCCGTCCCAGTAGTCAAAAAAGTAGGAATCCTGCATGAGCCTGAGGTAATCCTGAATGAATTTTGTCTCCAGCCGGGTATACTGGATGAGATCCCAACTGGACATGATGTTGTAATCGTAGAAAGATTTTTTCGGCCAGTTGATTAGTACCGAACCGTCTTCCGCCCGGGGAATGCGGATATCCCGGCGTTCGCTGTCTATGAGGGCGTTTTTCAGGATGATGGCGGCATTATTCACCTCAATGCCCTGATAATCCAGTCGTTTTTTCATGGCGGCCAGGCTAAGCTGGGGGTAATAGTGCCCGTGGTGTTTCATGAGAAGGTGAATACGCCGCCTGTAGCCGTCCGAATCGGGGAGGGCGTTGACGAAACCGGCTCCCTTGGCCTTTCTGAGCAGTTTGAGAATCGCCGGGCTAATTCCGGGATTCTCCGGTGTCTTGGTGTCCCCGTCAGCCACGATATCCTTTATGGCGATGTTCTGTTCAAGGAAACTCTGAACTTCCGGATCCATGTACCAGGTCTTGTCGTCCCCGAGAATCGCTTCCTCGTTGATCATGGTAAGGGTAAGGAAGGAATCATCAAAGAATTTGAGGGTATCGGCAAAGTATGCGTCTACATCCCGGATAACATAGTTGATGTTGACTTCCATCTCCTGCCGGACGGAGTTATTGTAATCGATGAGATCGCTCTTGAGCGTCTCCATATCATCCTCCGAATAGTAACCTGCCGAGATGCCGTCCAGTACTTCTGAAGCGGTGCCGTTGATCCGGTCGAAATCTTCTTCGATATAGCGGGGAAGATCTTCCCGTACATAGGCGGCGTCTACCCGGACAGGGCTGTTATCGAGGAAGCTCAAGTCGAATGCCACCGTTTCGGCGCCCATCTCCCGGAGAAATACGATGAAGTCGGCATAGATGTCCCTTGTCCAGGGGAAAAGCCCTACATTTTCCAGGGCGCCATCGTCCACGGTGATGAGAAGTATCCGGTTATCCTCCCTGAGGGAGGGAATGGCCCTCAGATACATGTCGTAAACTTTCCCGTCAAACGAGGTGAGAAAGAGGAGGGCGCAGAGGGCCGATACGGCAACGGGAATTACCAGATGATAATATTTCTTTAACATAATAGGAATATATCATGTCTTTTGGATATTATATAGTAGAGTTGTTCGGAAACTTCAGCTTCCGAACAACAACCGCTTAAAAACGGCAAAATGCGGGCATTTTGCAGGACTTGTGAGACAACCAACCGGGTTGTCGAACAAGTCCAGTGTCTGTCCATGAAGCCGGACTTTACGGACGGATCATGTATGCAGTGGGGTATTTATGAAATCTACAGCATTTCTTACAGCCAAACGGATATTTTTCGTTACGGCGGGAGCCGCCATCATGGCCTTCAACATCAACACCTTTGTCCATGCCGGCGGTCTTATTCCCGGAGGTTTTACCGGGCTTACCTTGCTCTTTCAGGAAATATGCCTCCGCTACTGGAATATTCGCGTCCCCTTCAGCGCGATCCTTTACATACTGAATGCTTTTCCGGCGCTGATCAGCTTCCGGTTTATCGGGAAACGCTACAGCCTCTATTCCTGTCTGATGATCCTGCTTTGCGGGATCATGACGGACTGGATGCCCTCACTGTTTATCGAATTCCTGCAGCTTCACGATACCCTGCTTTCCGCGGTTTTCGGCGGCCTGCTCAATGCCGTTGCGATCAGCCTCTGTCTTCATGCGGGGGCCACGAGCGGCGGAACGGATTTTGTGGCGATCTTCATTTCCGAGCGTTATGGCAGGGACGCCTGGAATTATATCTTCGCCGCCAACTGCGTGATCCTGGCCCTGGCCGCCTGGCTCCTTGCCCCGGACAAGGCCCTCTACTCGATCATCTTCCAGTATACCTCTACCATGGCTCTTTCCGGCCTCTACCGGGCTTACCAGCAGCGCACTCTGCTGATCATCACCAACAAGCCTGACGAGATTTACCGTCTGATACGGGACATCACCCACCACGACGCAACGAGTTTTAACGGCATAGGCCGCTATAGAATGGCCGGACGTGTACTCCTCTATTCCGTGGTGGCCGCCAGCGAAACCGCCCCCCTGGTAGCCGCCATCCGCAAGACCGACAAAGAGGCCTTTATTAACGTCATCAAGACCGAGCATATCAACGGTAGATTCTACCGCAAACCGAAAGATTAAACGGGCCATTTATATGCCACATCATTCCTCCCAAAAACGGCGCTCCTGCGTTCCCTAACCCTATTGCCCATAATGGGAACGGCACTGGAAAACAACAATCGTATCACCTTCAAGACGGTATACTACCCGGTTGGCTTCGTCTATACGGCGGCTCCACCAACCGGCCATGTTCCCGCCGAGGGCTTCCGGCTTGCCCAGCCCCCCGTAAGCATTACGGCACATATCCTGCAACAGTTGATTCGCAGGCCTGGGTTCATACCCCGGAGCTTGCTCCGGTTTCAATTCCGTAACAGGTTCCGTTTGCGGGTATGAACCCAGGCATAAAATCCATACTTTATAGAACGAAGATACCCAGGAGCTTGCTCCTGGGTATCTTCATTGATCTTTTTGAGTGTCTTTTTGTCCTGTCCCTGCCAATACACGTAATCTTCCCATGCTTCAGGGAGAAAAGACAAACTACTCATCAGCCATCGCCTCTAGTTCCTGTAATGTCTTTTTTACCGGCTTGCTTTTGCCGGAAGCATAATTCTCAAGGGTCTCTTGAAGCCGCTTTTGATTTTCGGCGGAGAAAAAAGGGTCCCGCAGCCGCAATTCAAAAGGGATGCCGCCGTACCGTACCACCTGCCGGTAAAACATGATGGTTGCGGCGGATATACTCAAGCCCAGCTCCGAAAATATGTTCTCCGCGTTTTTCTTTAAGGTATCCTCTATGCGTATATTGATATTTGCCACAGATCTCTCTCCTGTTTTACATTGTGGCTCCAGGTACTGCGTTTGTCAACACAATGATTTACAAACGAAGATA
>JAIRXN010000205.1 GCA_031268245.1 Treponema sp.
GAGGCTCTTTCAAAACTTCAGTTTTGAAAGAGCAACCACTTAAAAATGCATGTTTCGCAGCCGTTAGGCGAGAAACTGCAAGAGCCGATGCAAAACCAACCGGGTTTTGCAAGAGGCTCTAATATTTACTATACTGTAAAAGCAAGATGTTTTCAAAATCTTTGGCTTTGAAATATCTTAAGATGTGAGGCTGTTCCAAAACTTCAGCCTTTGGAACAGGCTCATGTATCTAACCGTTGGGTAATGTATGCCTTTTTTTACATTGTTTTTTATAGTGGCGGTCCTCGGACTTGGGTTTTTCATCATTGCCCGTCCCAAAAAAGAAAAACAGAGTTCCTGGATTCAGTTCTTTGCCAAGGGAAAGGACGCCGGTTTTTCCCTGCGGGAGATAGAATTACTCAGGCGGCTGGCTATTAAATGCAAGATCGAAGATCCCTGTTCTCTCTTCTGGTCCCAGAATCAGCTTGATAAATGCATCCGTTCCATGGTCAGAACGCTGAACGTCAGCGGAGACCAGGATCCCCATGCCAACGATTTTCTCTCCAGGCTCTACGACTTCCGCAAAAGAGTTGAAATGGATAAGCCCAGGGTAAAAAACGGCATTTCCGATTCCAGACAGATAAGCGAAGGCCAGGATCTGCGGATACTGGTGGCCGGCACGGGGGTGTTTAAGTCCCATGTGGTAAAAAATGCGAATCAGTATCTTACCATTTCACGGCCTACCAACAGCAAGGTTCCGGCCAGTTTTTCCTGGAGCGGCCTGAAAATATCGGTGTATTTCTGGAGGAGTGATGATGCAGGCTATGTGTTTGATTCCCAGGTGGAGGATGAAGTTTTTTCCAAGGGAATTTCTTCCCTCAAGATAAGCCACGCGGAGTCTCTGTTCAGAACCCAGAAACGTAAATCTGTACGGATCAAGATTCATAAACTTGCTTTTCTCTATCTCTTGAAAAATGAAGAAGATTCAGGCAAACTTGAAGTAGATCCGGGTCTAAAATGTTACATTGAAGACCTTTCGGATACCGGCTGCGCCCTCACGGTGGGGGGTAAGGCGGAGGCGGATTTGCGGGTAAAGATCCAGTTTGCCCTGAACAATTCGGTAATAGGCATGACCGGAACGGTTCGTTCGGTGGATTTCAAAGAGGATCTTAACCGTTCGGTGCTTCATATTGAGGCGGATCCATTGCCCATAGAGATGAGGAATCAGATTCTGGGAGAGGTATTTGGCACCCTTCCCGAGGAAGAAGAGGATCTTCCCTTCCGGGTACTGGATGAAGAGGCTGAATCAGGAGA
Source organism: Treponema sp. (assembly GCA_031268245.1). GTDB lineage: Bacteria > Spirochaetota > Spirochaetia > Treponematales > Breznakiellaceae > JAIRNJ01. The sequence continues at coordinate 1,294 of JAIRXN010000205.1, forward strand.
CTTGGATATGGATATGGATATAGATAGCGATACCGGTGAGGACGCCGTGTAGCGATACGGAGAATGAAAACGAAAAAGATTCCGGCTCTAAAGGTTTTTTTGCTTATTTTGTTGACTTTCGGCGGTCTTTCTGCAGAAGCCCAGGATGTTCTCTTGTCATATCAGCGGAGTTTTGTCAGGGCAAATCTGGCCGGCAAGGTCTCAATTCTGGAAGATGCGGCTACCGACGAGAGGGCGCCGGAATTCATCAGGGCTCTCTATGAATATGCTCTTAACTTTGCCGTAAACAATGCGGACATGCTTGGAAACGATCCTGATATGATCACTGTGGCCGTAGAAGCGGCCCGCGGATTGGGTAAAAACGGCAATGACGCTTCGGTAGAGCCGCTCTGGGATCTCTTTACCTCTTACCGCGATCGGCTTACCAGAACCGAGGCGCTGAAATCTCTGCAGCTCCTCGCCGGAGAAAACGCCCAGGTTATCGGCAATATCAACCGTTTTTTGACGGAACAAACCCGTCTCTACCGTTCCTCGAAGGGTTTTGAGGCGGGTACGGAATTGGATGCTGCGGTAGTTCAGGAAAGTATCGAAACCCTGGGGGCGCTGGGGAGCGCTTCATCGTTTGTTCCGCTTTTTGAGGCCCTTAACGCCGGTTATCCGCCTGTTATTACCAAAAAGGCCCAGGAGGCGATTGGCTCTCTCCGGGGGAATACCGCATCCCAGCTTCTGGATATCATAGAGACTAGCCTCCCTTCGGAAAAACTCTCTGCTTTCCGCCTTGCGTCGGGGAGAAGCGGTTTCTCCGATATCGAACAGGGTGAGTTGGCGGAGGCCGCCCTGAATGCCGGATTGAATGCAATGCCGGGCGGCGCCGAAGAGGAAACCGCCCTTTCAACTCTCCGCTATGAGGCGGTTCCGGTTTTGACACGGCTTCAATGGGCCGGAGCCAGCCCTGTAGTCATCAAGCATTTTTACCGGGTACAGGCGGACTACCAGAACGGCGCGGCTTCGCAGCAGCATCTTCTGGAGGCTATCGGCTGCCTCAGCGCCATGGGGACGCCGGAAGCAGTCCAGTCCCTTGTACTTCAGTTGGGATCTCTCAATTCCCATGTCGAGAGGGACGGCGAATATGACGAGGCTGTTGCGTTGGCGGTGATCAAGGCCCTGGGAACAATCGGCGACAAGTCCGCTTTTGATTACCTTCTCTATATCAGTTACCTTTCATACGGCGAACCGGTTCAGACTGCAGCCAGGGAGGCATTAAACCAGCTTCGATGGTAAAGAAAAAATCCTTCCCGTTTTTGTTCTCCGCCGTTTCGGGCGCCGCGGCATCTTATTACGGTTCTGCTTTTCTTGCCGGAAAAGGCATGGCCTTAAGCAGCCTTGTTTTTCCCGCACTGATTCTGTTGCTTGTTCCTTTTTCCCTTTTTTTAAGTTTCTCTGTTGTGCCTCAGGGCAGCTCCGCAGGAAAGCGTTTCTGCAGGAACGGCAGTATTCATACGCTTGCCTTTACGGCAGGATTCCTCGCAGGTTTTTCAGCCTTTCTTTCGATCCCCGGGGTCCCCAGCCTCGGGCTCTCTCCTGAAAGGATCAGGGGCATAAGCGGTATCCTGACAGACGATCCCCGGCTGAGTACCGGGAACCGGGGTTTTGGGTACCTGGAACTTGAAAGAAGCGCCGGTGAAAGGGGATTGCGGGTTTCGGCCAGAGGGAAGATCCCGGTCATGTTTCCCCTTGAACATCTGGACAGGCTGAAGGAATTCGGCAAGGGGAGCCGTATCTATGCGGAAGGTTCTTTCGGGGAATCAAACGAAGGGAGGCCGTTTTTCCGGGCCGAATCGCTTCATGTGATCAAGGCCGCGCCCCCGCATGAAAAGATGCGTACCGGTATCAGGCTGGCCCTGGTAGAACTTTTTTCCGCAGGGGGGAAAAAGTGGGGCGGTCTGGCGCTGGCCCTTCTCCTTGGTATCCGGGATAACCTGGAAACAGAATTTGCGGTCCTCTACCGGAATGCGGGAGCTTCCCACGTGCTTGCCCTTTCGGGTATGCATCTTGCCCTTGTTTCCGCCATGATCAGTTTTTTGCTCCGTAAGCCTCTGGGACTCAGGGCTGCGGCTGTTTCGGGGCTCTTCTTCATAGGCGCCTATGTTTTCCTTATCGGCGATCTGCCGAGTCTGCACCGGGCGGCGATCATGTATGCTCTGGGAACCGCGGCCGTTCTGGGTTATCTGCCCCGCAAGCCTCTTACCCTGCTTGCCTTGAGTTTTCTTATTCAGATTGCCGTTCAGAGTGAATCGGGACAGAGCCTTTCCTTCATGCTTTCGTATCTGGCCCTCTGGGGAATCCTCATTCCCGGGGAGGGTTTTCATAAGCTGCTGCGCGGTATAATTCCTGAAAAACTGCTTTCCCCGCTTGCCGCTTCCGTGGGCGCCTTTATTGCAACTGCTCCGCTAAGCTGTCTCTTCTTCGGGATTCTGCGTCCCGCGGGAATAGTTACCGGCCTTTTGATCGTTCCCCTTACATGCCTTTTTATGATTGGCGCCATGATCTATATTCCCCTGAGTCTGTTCCCCCTTCCGGCATCTTTTCTTGCCGGGTTTCTTTCATTTTTTTATGACTTGCTCTACCGGCTGGCCGCCCTTGCAGGCAGTTTCCCCGCGATGAAACTTCCCAATCCGGTCCCCGCACTGATCCTGTCACTGGTCATGACATTCATAATCCTTTTTTGCGCCCGCCGCCGCGCTTCGGACGGAGAGAATCTCCCTGCCTTTGCCGAACTATAACTCTCCCCGGGAACTTGCCGCCTTTCTCGAAAGCCGGGGCCTGGGAATGAGGAAAAGATACGGTCAGAATTTTCTGATCGATTCCCGGGTGCGGAATGCGCTTGTTGAAGCCCTTGCGCCCGGGGCAGGGGAGGCCGTTTGGGAGATAGGGCCCGGCCTCGGCGCGATGACAAGTTCCCTGCTCGAAAGGGGCGCCCGAGTTACTGCCTTCGAAATAGATCCCGGATTTTCGGCTGTGTTGGAAGAATTTTTCGGCGCCGCGCCGGGTTTTACGCTTGTCCGGGGGGATGTGCTCAAGACCTGGCCTCTTGCCGCTCCCTCTCCTCTCCTTCTGGGGAATCTTCCCTACAATATCGGCGCAGTTCTTCTGGCTTCTTTTATAGAGGAGCGGCGTTTTTTCAGGCGCATGGTAGTAACGGTACAGAGAGAAACCGCCCGGAGAATGCTGGCCGGCCCCGGTTCCGGGGAATACTCATCCTTTTCGGTACTCTGTAGATCCGTATACCGGGTTAGATCTCTGGCGGCGATCAAGGGCGCCGCCTTTTTCCCGGTTCCGCGTGTTGATTCCCAGGGGCTCTGCCTGGATCTCGTTAATGAAGATCCTCATTATCCCCAGGCCCTCTATCCCCTTGTACGGCATCTTTTTTCTTCCCGGCGCAAGACCGTGAGGAACAACCTTACCACTTTTGTAAAATCGTGTATAATGGGGGATGCTGAGGCCGGGAGGGAAGCCGGCCGTCTCGCAGAAAAGACTCTGGAAGCATGCGGCGTCAAGCCTGATGCACGGGCTGAGCAATTGGGGCTTGAAGAGTTTGTGAAGGTGGCGGGATTTTTAGAGGAATGTAATGGATAGTATTAATATGAAGAACCTCGGGGCAAGCCCCGAGGTATCTTCGTTGGATAGGAAATTTATAGTACTGGCGGGGGTCCATACCCCGGTACGAAGTTGGATTTACAATTTTTTCAGTGGTAGTAAATTTAACCGGGGCAAGCCTCGGGGTATGGACCCCCGCCTTCCAATCAAATTAGTATGTTTTTTTCTGCTGTTTGCGCCGGTTCTGACAGGCTCCCTTTATGCCCAAACAGGTACCGGTACTTCCGGTGGTACTACTACATCCGGCGCCGCTACCGGCTCCGGGAACACCGCTGCAAGCGAACAGAAACAGGATCTCACTTCCAAAGTTTTTGATATGTCCGACATGCCGGTCTGGGCCAAGGATATCCGGCGGGCGGAGATTGTAGCCTTTGGCTCTTTTCCCTTTACCATGTTTGCGGCGCAGTTTTTTATGGATCTCTACCGCTTTTCGGATCATGACTGGGATACAAGATATGCGCCCTGGCCTGCCAAAGGCGCCGGAGCGATCAACATGTCCAATGAAGAATATGAAAAGACCGTTCTCTATGCGGCACTGGCTTCACTTTCCATTATGACCATTGATTTTTCGATAGTTCAGCTCAGACGTTTCATCAATAACCGGAAGGCGCTTAAGGGGGACGGAGACGCAATCCGTGTGAAAAAGAGGCCGGTTTCACCCTGATGCCTTCTTTCAGCGCCGTGGTAAAGCCGAATCTTGCCGGAGAATTCAGGCTGGATCGTTATGTATCCGAAGAACTGCGGCTTCTGCCCCGTTCCCAGATAAAAGTGCGTTTTCAGGAAGCCAGGATCAACGGGAAGCCTGTCAAGCTTTCCCGTCTGGTCAAGCCGGGAGATCTGCTGGAGATTAGCTGGGCGGAACGGGAAGCCGGGGCCCTTATCCCCGAAGATATTCCACTGGACATCGTATATGAAGACGACAGAGTAGTGGTAGTGAACAAAATGCAGGGTATGGTGGTTCACCCCGGCGCGGGGAATCACCGGGGAACTCTTGCCAATGCCCTTCTGCAGAGGCGTCTTTCCCGGCAGAGGGAGCTTCCCCCCGCGGAGAATCTCAGAACCGGTATTGTGCATCGCCTTGACAAGGATACTTCTGGCCTTATAATCGCAGCCTGGGACGATGAAGCCTTGGCCTTTCTTGCCGGGGAATTCAAGTCCCGGCGTGTCCGGAAAACGTATGCGGCAATTGTTGCAGGTATACCGGAAAAAAAATCGGGGATCATTCAAACGAGGCTTTGCAGGGACAACAGGGATCGTAAGCGTTTCATGGTCTCGCAGGACAGGGGAAAACAGGCGCTCAGCCTCTACAGGGTAGTACGGAGTTGGAAGACACATTCGCTGCTGCTCCTGCGGCCTAAGACCGGGCGTACCCACCAGCTTAGAGTTCATCTCCGTCATCTGGGATATCCGGTCTCAGGCGATCCAATCTACGGCCTCAGGGATTCCCTTTTCCCCGATTCCACGCTCATGCTCCATTCCAGGACTCTTTCAATCCGCCTTCCCGGCAGCCCGGAAGCGCGGCGTTTTGACGCGCCGCTTCCGGAACGTTTCCGCAGAATGATTGCCGTACTGGTAAAAAGAGAAAAGAACAATTATTAATATGCAGCAGAAAGACTGCCGGAGCCCCCGGATTTTTGCAGAAACCGAAGACTATGCGGTGCTCTATAAACCTCCTCATTTCCATACGGCTCCCCTGAAAAAAAACAGCGGAACAGTAAATCTGCTTGAATGGTTTGCGGGATCTTTTCCGGAGATCATGGATATACGGGGACGGGGGAGAAAGGCCCGGGAAGGAGGGCTTCTCCACCGGCTTGATTTTGAAACTTCGGGCCTTGTTCTGGTGTGCAAGCATCAGAAGTCCATGGATGCCTTTCTCGGCCTGCAGGAAAAGGGGGAGATACTCAAGGAGTATGACGCACTCTGCGGCCCTCAAAGAATCATTCCCGAAGACAATTCCGGCTTTCCTCTCCTGCCCCGCCCCCTTGAAACCATCGCGGAAAAATTGACGGAATTTTTGAGAGACGGCATTTCTGTAGAAAATCCGGGCTTTTCAATCGAAAGCCTCTTCCGCCCCTGGGGAAGGGGAAGACGGCTTGTGCGGCCCCTCCCTGCGGGCGGAAAGAAACCGCACAGGGAAGCGGCTTCGGACAGGGGGAATCCTTACCGCACGGAGATTAAAAATTTTTTCGCGGCGGAAAGCCGGCCGGGAGAGAAGTGTCTCAGACTCCGTATTGAACTCAGGCGGGGTTTCCGCCACCAGATCCGCTGTCACCTTGCATGGCTGGGTTTCCCGATTGTAAACGATCCGCTTTATGGTAAAGCCGAAGCGGGGCAGGGGACTTTGGCGCTCTCCGCCTCCGGCCTCTCTTTTACCGACCCCTTAACAGGTGAAAAAAGAGAGTACCGTGAGCTTGTTCCAAAACCCGGTTAGTTTCGGAACAGCCTCCCGTTTATAACGGATTTGAATTACCGGTCACCGTATTTTCTTATCTCCCCGGCCAGATAGAAGGAACCGGCGCCGAGAACCGGCAGCTTCTTTTGTACGCCCAGAGACAGTGCATATTCAATTGCCTTTTCAGTCTCTTCGATAAGCAGCAGCTCTTGTCCCTCTACGGCCCTCGCGGAAAAAATGTCATAGATTTCCCCGGGCTTGCTTTTTTTGAAGGAGCCTGGATTTGTGATGATGATATGGGAAAAATACGGGACGGCGGCATCCGCCATTGAAGGGGCATCCTTTCCCATGGCGCAGCCGAAGAGAAGTATGCCTCCCCTGCCGTAGAGTTCCGCAAAGGTTTGACAGCAATACTCCATGCTCTTCTTTGTGTGGGCGCCGTCGATGACGGTTTCCGGGTCTTCACGGATTTTTTCAAAACGTCCGGGCAGGAAGACGGAGGAGAGTCCTCTCTGTATATCCTGCGGACCGATAGAAGGAAAGGCAAGTTTTACCGCCAGAACGGCAAGGCCCGCATTTTCCGCCTGTACTTTTCCGGGTATAGGGATACTGATTTTTAGGGATTCGGGAAAAAAGGAAGGATCGGAAAAGGCAAGGGTACAACTGGTTCCCTTTTTCCTGATACTGCAGTCATTCACCGATACCAGCCGGGGAAAATAGTAAAGCGGCGCCTTCATGTCCTCCGCGATGGAAGTGAAAACTTCAAAGGCTTCAGGTGTTTCTTCGGCCAGAACCAGGGGTTTTCCCGGTTTGATGATACCGCCCTTTTCCGAGGCAATGGCAGCGATACTGGAACCTAAGTATTCGGTATGTTCTTTTTCGATCAGGGTAACAACCGATACCAGGGGATCGACAATATTGGTAGCGTCGAGCCTGCCTCCCATGCCGGTTTCTACAACCATGGCATCGCAGCCTTCCTTCCTGACGCAGAGAAAAAAGTAGAGTGTGAGAAGTTCAAAAAAACTCGGTTCTTCTCCTTCTTCATCACTGCTGTCGAAAAGCCGTTTTATATCCGGGGGAGATGAGGGGATCTTTTTCAGCAAGGCGGCGAGTTCTTCCGCCGCGGAAATATAGATTTCTTCAGAGAACCAGCCCTTTCCAAGGTTCACCCGTTCCCGGTTGTCGCTGACAAAAGGAGAGGAATAGCGGGCCGTTTTAAGCCCCGAAGCCTCAAGGATCGAGGCGATCATGGCGGTTACGGAACCCTTCCCCTTGGAACCGGCAATATGGATCACCGGAGCGCAGCGTTCGGGGTTTCCTGCCATGGCGGCAAGATACTTCATCCTGTCAAGACGGAAACTCCTCCGGCTTTGACCCTGCCCCAGATTGATGAATTGATAAAACCAGGCAAACACTTCGGCTGAACCGGCAAACTGAGGAACCATTAAAGCATATTACAGAATTTAACTCTCTTGCAAAAGGGGTAGCAAAGAGAATGGCAAAAAGGTATTATCCCTTATGGACTTTGAGCAGATGCTTCATTCGGGAGCTAAAGTCTATTTTGTAGGTATTAAAGGAACCGGCATGTGCGCCCTGGCGGAACTGATGCATAATTCCGGTACCGGCATAAGCGGCTCCGACCGGAATGAAGTTTTTTACACCGACGAAATCCTCAAAGATCTGGGGATACCCTACCATGAATCGTTTGATGCATTCCATATCCGTGATGAGACGGATCTTGTTATTCATTCCGCCGCCTATTCCATTGACAGTAATCCGGAACTACAGGAAGCCGAGCGCCGCGGCATTCCTATTCTCAAGTATACCGATGCTCTGGGAGCCTATTCGGCTCTTTTTGATTCCTCCGGTATCGCAGGGGTTCACGGGAAAACTACGACCACGGCCATGTCGGGAACGCTTATCCGCGCGGCGGGCCTGGCGGCCCGTGTCCTTGCGGGAACGGCGGTGGGCAGTTTCGGCGGCCGATCCACCCTGAGTCTGGGAGATCGTTTTTTTGTTGCCGAAACCTGCGAATACCGCCGTCATTTTCTTTCTTTTCACCCCCGGCGTATCGTGCTTACCGCGGTGGAGCCGGATCATCAGGATTATTTCCCGACATACCGGTCTATCAGGGATGCTTATGTTGAGTATTGCAGCCTGCTCCCCCCGGGCGGAGAGCTGATCTACTGTGCCGATGATCCGGGCGCTTGTGAGGTGGCGGACATTATCCGCAGTTCGGGAACGGATCTGTTTTTTACACCCTATGGTTTCGGGGCGGAAGGAGATTTCAGAATCCTTTCCTACCGTGTTGAGGCTGAAAGGGCTATAATGAGGCTCTCCGCCTTTCCCGAGGATTTCAGACTCAGGGTTCCCGGCAGGCATGAAGCCCTTGATGCGGCGGCGGCCCTGGCCCTGACTTCGTCCCTGATGAAGGCCCAGACCGGAACAGAAGTCCGGACTAAGGAGCAGAGGGAGGCGCTTGTAAAAGCCCTGGAGGATTTTTCAGGTTCAAAACGCCGTTCGGAGATCCTGGGTGAAGCAGGCGGCGTACTTTTTATGGATGACTATGCCCACCATCCTACGGCGATAGCGGCGACTCTTGCCGGGTTAAAGGATTTTTATCCCCATCGCCGGCTTCTGGTAAGCTTCATGTCTCATACATACACGAGAACAGCAGCCCTGCTGGATGGTTTCGCATCTTCATTCGCTGACGCGGACGTACTAATCCTGCACAAGATCTATGCTTCGGCGCGGGAAGCGTACCATGGAGGGGTAAACGGCCGTACACTCTTTGAAAAAGCAGAATCTCTGCGAAAGGAAAGCAAAAAAGAAACATACTATTTTGACGAGCCGGCCGAAGCGGCGGAACCGCTGAATGCAATGCTTAAAAAGGGAGATCTCTTTATAACTCTTGGAGCAGGGGACAACTGGAAACTTTCAAGAACCTTATACGAAGACCGGCTGAAAAAACAGGCGGCCGCAGGAGCGCAGAGGTGAAAAGCATGACCGGCTATGCCTACCGGGAGATACGGGATGACGGTCTCACCCTTTCTGTAGAGATTAAAGGTTACAATAGCCGTTATCTTGAAATTTCGATAAATCTCCCTCCCTGGCTTTCCGGCCTTGAACCGGAAATAAGGACAACTCTGCAGTCCCGTTTCGGCAGGGGAAAGATTGAGGTAAGTATCAAACTCAAGGAGGACAATGCAGCCCTTGAGATATCAATAAACACGGAAGCCGCTAAAGCCTATGAAAAGGCCATTACGCTTCTGGCCGAAGAGTTGAAACTGACGGAAAAAGTTTCCCTTTCGCTGATTTTGGGAATGGAAGGCGTTCTTGCGGTGGACAGGAAGCGGGACAATGAAAGATACAGGAAGCTGATAGAACCTCTGCTGGAGAAGGCCGCGGAAGATTTCGAGACCGAAAGAGACAGGGAAGGCAAACACACGGAAGAAGATATTCTTACCCATATCGGAATTTTGGAGCACTATGCTTCAATTATTGCGGCCCAGACTTCTCTTCTGGAAAATTCCATAAAAGAAAATCTCCGCAGCCGTTTTGCGGAAATGTTCGGAGAGCGGCTTACGGACACCGATGAAAACAGGATCCTTGCGGAAACGGCAGTCCTGTTGATGAAGAATACGATTTCCGAAGAGACAAGCCGCCTGGCGGAGCATCTACAGGAATTCAGGGCCGAGACGGAACGTAATCCCAGTCCCGGAAAGAAACTGGATTTTCTCTGCCAGGAGATCAACAGGGAAATAAATACCATCGGATCGAAGACGGCTGTTCTGGAAGTCAGCAGGGCAGTAGTAGAGATGAAGGACGCCCTGGAGAATATCCGGGAACAACTCCGGAATGTAGAGTGAGGCTCTTTCAAAACTTCAGTTTTGAAAGAGTAACCTCTAAAAAACGCGGTTTTACAGCCCGTAGGGCGAAAAACCGCAAGAGCTTCTGCAAAACTAACCGAGTTTTGCAAGAAGCTCGAGTAACAGGGGGAATTTTGAAAATTGCGATTTCGGGAAAGAGCGGCTGCGGGAATACGACGATCAGCACGCTGGTAGCGGAAAAACTGAAGCTTGATTTTATTAACTTTACCTTCCGGTCGCTGGCACAGGAAAAGGGGCTAAGCCTTGAAGAGGTGCTGGAACAGGCCGCCGGGGATGACCGCTGGGACAGGGAGGTGGATTCCCGTCAGGTAAAACTGGCGGAAGATTCATCCGGCTGCGTTCTCGGTTCCCGGCTTGCAATCTGGATGCTTGAGAAGGCGGATGTCAAGGTATACCTGAAGGCCCGTCCGCTTACCAGGGCAAAGCGGATCGTAAAACGGGAAGGCGGTACCCTTGAGTCGGTTGCGGCCTTTACTGCCGAAAGAGACCGTCAGGATCATGAACGGTATCTGCGGATCTACGGCATTGATAACGATGATTATTCCTTTGCAGATATGGTCATTGATACCGATGATATAAATGCGGAAGAGGTAACATCCTTAATCATCGCGCAGGCGCAAAAATTAATGCATGTTGAACATAGACAAGTTTAGGGAAACGGTTTATTCCTATTTTGAAACGCAGGGCCGCTCTTTTCCCTGGCGTGAAGATCTCAATCCCTGGGGGATAGTAGTTTCGGAATTCATGCTCCAGCAAACCCAGACCGGCCGCGTCCTTCGCTACTGGAAACGCTGGATGGAAAAGTGGCCCAGCCCCGCATCTCTTGCCCGCGAAAACCTTGAGACGGTTTTAAGGGAGTGGAGCGGTCTTGGATATAACCGCCGCTGCCGTTTTCTCCTTGAATGTGCCGGAACCATTACCGAAAAGTTCCGGGGCGCGGTGCCGCGGAGTCCCGAAGAACTGCTCGGGCTTCCCGGAATCGGACACTACACTGCCGGAGCAATAGCCTGTTTTGCCTACAATTATCCTTCGGTTTTTATTGAAACAAATATCCGCTCGGCGGCGCTGCATTTTTTCTTTCCTGCAAAGACCGGGATAAAGGATGAAGAATTGTATCCCATTCTGCAGAAGAGTCTCGACACCGAAAATCCGCGGATCTGGTATTGGGCTTTGATGGATTACGGAGCCGGCGTGAAAAAGAGGGAGATTAATCCGGGACGGCGGAGCGCAGGCTATGCCCGGCAGAGCCGTTTTGAGGATTCCTTCCGGAAACTGCGGGGACAACTCGTGCGGACTCTTGCGGCGGAAGGCCCGGCGCAAAGGCCGGAACTTAAAAACCGTACCGGGCTTGGGGACGAGGAACTTTACAGGGTTTTGAGGGCTTTAGAAAAAGACGGAATGGTAGCGGAAAAGGAAGGAATCTACAGTATCAGCGGCTGATGGGAGTCGAACCCACGTCTCCAGCTTGGAAGGCTGGGGTAATAGCCGTTATACGACAGCCGCAATATAGAAAAGTTAGCACAACGAAAATAAATTGTCAATACTTGAGT
>JAIRXN010000232.1 GCA_031268245.1 Treponema sp.
GAACTTGTGACCCCCAGCGTGTCATACTGGTGCTCTAACCAACTGAGCTAACCGCCCGATAACAGCGCTGCGTCAGCAGCGTTAATTCACAATCATCCGCAGGGCCAGGAACCTAAAAAAGCCGCTGTACCCTCACCATGCGGGCGGGGTTTATCCCGCCCGGCGTTCCGCTTCAAAAAACGGCTTCAGGTTTCCCCGTCAGGGGAAACAGGAACAGGGCTGCCCGTTGGGACAGCCTTGTTTTTCTCAAACCTTACAGCCGTTCCCTGATTACTACATTGATCTCGACTTTGCCGCCGGCGCCGAGTTCCATGGGGACGATCAGGGCTTCCACCTTGAGGTTATTGGAGATCTCCATGTTTTCGCCGGTAAAGAGCGCTGGCGGGGTGAGGTCAAACTTAAAGCCCAGATCGTGGAGTTTGGTAACTGCCTGCGCGGTGACCATGTTGGCCAGTTCGGTAATGGTGGCCTTTACCATGTCATCCAGCACTTTCATACTTTCGCCGTTCATGGCGCTGGCGACGAACAGTGCAGTTTCTTTTGTCATATCAAAGAGAACCCGGCCTTCCACATCTCCAGCAAGACCGACCAGGGCGGCGACGCCCATGATCTGCATGGTAGAGTCCTTAAGGTAGAGATCGCCCCGTTTTACTTCCGTATTGAGAACTTCTTTCAATACATTGAAGGCAGCTTCAACAAAGGGGTTAATATACTCAACTCTCATAAAATGCTCCTTTCAATATGGCTTTTCATTTATTTCTCACACTCAAAAATCAATCAAACATGAAGCAAGGCTTTATGCATTATGCATGAAAGCAGAAACCGGATCGGTTGCCAGGGATATCCATTCTTCCCCAACCAGCTTTTCATTCTGCCCCAATATAATGATTCCCCGGCTCTTGAGCTTTTCTACAAAGCCGGCAATAAGTTTTTCCTGATCCTGTAGCGGGAAGAACGAAAGAATATCCCGCCCCAGGATTATATCCAGTTCCGGCAGGGGGTTATCGTTCAGGACATCATGATATTCAAAAACAATTGAGTCCTTGATCTCCTGAGTGAAGCTATACCCGTTCTTCCCCTTGATCATGTAGGACCGGCAATACTCCGGCACTTCATCCAGATCAAAAATCATATTCGGCGCCTGGCTAATCGCCATAATATCGCTATCATTGGCCCAAATCTTGATGCGGCTATCGGGATAACGTGCTTTGAGTATACATATAAACGAAAAAGATTCATAGCCCTTACCGCAGCCCAGGTTCCAGACCTGAATACTGCCGGACGAAAGCTGGGGCAGTATATTTTTTACCGCGGCGGCGTAATCGTCATCCCAGAAGGTTCCGGTAAAGGGAGAGAGGAAGGGAGAGAGAAAATCGTCCGCATCGGAGGCATTTTTAAGCTGCAGTTCCGTCTCCGAACGGGCGCCGCTCCACATGGCAAAACGCCGGTAAAGCCATTCTTCGTTGATCAGGCTGGCATTGAAATTCCGCAGGGCCTGCAGGCTCTCCCTGATGAACTCTATGCTCTGTGCGTTGCGCGGGGCACGGCCTTCCGCCGCCGGCGCTTCGCCTGCGGGCTTTACATAGAAGCTGGTTCCGGCGCTTTCCGCGGCTATTGTACCCCTGGGTTTCTGTTTCTCTTCTTCACTCTGGGTAAAGATCCGCACCACGTCGAGGATAATGTAGAGATCCCCGGCATTTTCTACGACGCCTGAGATAAATTTAATGTTTATATCCCCGAAAATGGGGTGGGGAGGCTGGATGGATTCGGAATTGATCCCTACAACCTTGTCGATCTTGTCCACGATGGTTCCGTAGACCCGGTCTTCGATGCGGAGGATAAGCATGTTTTCCTGTCCGTCTTCCTTGCGATCCACCGGAAGATGAAAGAAGGTACGCAGATCGATGATGGGAATTATGTCTCCCCGGAGATTGTAAACCCCCCGGACAAAACTTGCGGCATTAGGCACATAGGTGAATTTATCGGCCTTGGCGATCTCCTTCACGTTCATGATGTCTACACCGTAGTCCTTTCCCCCAAGCGAAAAGGTGATCATCTTGTAATCAATATTGTCGACACGCTCTTTTTGTTCCTGTAGTTCGGCATTTACCTGTGCCAAATCTTTGATCATCGCCATGGTCTTTTCCTACCTTACCGGATTGAAGCTTCGCGGATGCGGCGCTGTTCCATTTCCTTGCGGAGCCCCAGCTCCAGAAGCTGACTTACATCAATGATGAGGGAGACCGAGCCATCGCCAAGGATTGAAGCGCCGGCAATGCCCGGAGAATTGGTGAACTGATCCCTAAGGGGCTTTATAACCACGTCTTCCTCCCCGATGAGGCTGTCCACCATGAATCCCATTTTCTTTTCAGCAGTACCGACGATAACGATGAAGTTATAGTCCTGCTGTTCCACGGTCTTGATTCCGAAGAGCCGGTTGAGCCGCAAAAGGCTTATCACATCGTTGCGGATATTGAAGACCTCGTAGTTGTCGATCATCTTGATGTCTTCGGGCTTGATTCTGAGGCTTTCTATGACGCTGGTAATGGGAATCGAGTAGATTTCCGTACCCACCCGCACAAGGAGGCCCTGAATAATGGCCAGGGTAAGGGGCAGCTTGATCGTAAACTTGGTGCCCTTGCCCCTTTCCGAGCTGACCGTAACCGTGCCGTTGAGTTTTTCGATGGAACGGCGCACAACATCCAGGCCGACTCCCCGGCCGGATATGGCGGTGATCTGCTTGGCGGTGGAGAAGCCGGGCTCAAAGATGAGGTTGAAGGCTTCCACATCGGTAAGAATCTTGTTGGGATTGACAAGCCCCCGTTCCACGGCCTTGGACTTGACGGATTCCACATCAATGCCCTTACCGTCATCGGCGATCTCGATAACGATCATGTTCCCTTCGTTGGCGGCCTTGAGGAGTACCATGCCCTCTTCCGGTTTTCCGGCGGCTTTCCGTTCATCCAGGGATTCGATTCCGTGGTCAATGGAATTCCGCACGGAGTGCATGATCGGATCCAAAAGGTCTTCGATAACCGACTTGTCCAGTTCGGTTTCCTCACCTTCGATAACCAGGTTAATTTTCTTGTTAAGGGATTTGGAAAGATCCCGGACGAGCCGGGGGAAACGGCTGAATATCTGGCTGATCGGTACCATGCGGATACGCATGACGCCTTCCTGCAGTTCACCGGTGATCCGTCCCAGGTTTTGGCTGGTGGAACGGAATTTACCCATGCTAGTCTTCATGGATACTTCAAAATTGTCAAAAAGGGTGAATGTATCGCCGTATTTTTCGCTTATGATCTTCCGTATATCCTTGATCGAGAGACCTTCCTGGATTTTTTCTAAATACTCGGGGAGATCGTCGAAGAGGTTCTTGATTTTTTCCCGGAATATGGCTTCCAGACCGTGAAATTCCCCCGCCAAATCGTTAAATTGAGAGGATATTTGGTTGAAGGTCGCCTTTGTGATTACCGTTTCGGAAACCAGGTTGAGGAGATCGTCGATACGCTTGCTGTCTACCCGGAGGATGGATCCGGCTTCTTTCCCGGCTTTTTTTGCATCTTCCGAAGCGCCGGCGCCGGGTTTTCCGGGAGCTGCGGCAGCAGGAGGGGCGGCGGCGGGTGCGGGTGCGGCGGGAGCGGGAGTTGCAGGAACAGCGGCGGGCGCGGCGGCAACCGCCGGAGCGGCGGCTTTTGGGGCTGCGGGAGTCTGGGCCTTTGTAGTGGCGCCCAGTAGTTCTTCAATATTCTGAATTCCTGCGGAAAGAGTTACATCCGGAATGGAAACATAGCGCTTGATTTCATCCAGGGTTTTGTCTGTAGCGTAGTAATAATCAACGGTGGGGTAGAAGGTATCTTCGTAGAGAGCTTCAAAATCAGGTGAGGTTTTGAGCACCGTACCGTAGCCCTTGAGAGATGCATAAACCTGAATGCCTCCTACCGTGTTCATGAGGCTGTTTTCATCGAAGTTGACTAAAATCTTGTAGATCGGCAGAGAACCGTCTACCGCTTCCCGGAGTTCCAGGAGTTCGTATTCGGAAAGCGTTCCTTCCGCGGCGGGAGCCTTGGCAACAGGCTCCGCCGGAGCCGCGGGAGGAGGAGCCGCGGGCGCCGCCGGTTTTTTGGCCGAACTTTTTTTGCTCTTGGCGCCTTCCGGAATCAGGGCTTCCAAACGCCGCTCCATCTGGGATGTATCTTCCTGGTAGACTGCGCCGTTCATGCGCTGTTCCAGCATCGCCTTGATGATATCAATGGCGGAAAGCAGGGTGTCTACCACATCTTCGTTTATGGCAAGCTTATCCGAGCGGATCGCGTCAAGAACATCTTCCACCATGTGGGTAAAGTGGGAGAGTTCCATCATTTCTACCGTGGCGGATCCGCCTTTCAAGGTATGAGCCGCCCGGAAGATCTCGTCTACCGCCTCTTTATTTCCGCCTTCATTCTCCAGCACCAGAATATTCTGTTCCAGGGTATCAACCTGCATCTGGGCTTCACTAAAGAAATCCTTGAGGAGTTCTTCGTTATTTGGATCGAGATAATCACTCATATATAGTAAATCTTATACACAATTATAGCTAAGTCAAGACCTTGGAGGCGGCTTTACCGCAAAGAGGAGCCCGGAGAGGGAATTTTATCCTCTTAACCCTCTCTACAGGAGCCCTTTTTTGGTTGCGATTCCGATGAGGTCGGCGCGGTTTACCGCCATCAGTTTGGTGTAGAGCTGTTTGATTATGGTTTTGACGGCGCTTACCGGCATATCTTCCTTTCGGGCTATTTCTTCCCGCGTGAGACCCTGGGCAAGCCCTTCGAGGACTGTTTTTTCCCGCCGTGTAAGGAAGACCTTCCCGGCGTTTTCTTCCCGAAACTGCCGTTCCACAAGGGCAAGTTTTTTTGCATAGACAGAAGCCTTCTTGTCTATGCTTTCCAGCCAGGGCCGGGGAATGGATGTCTCCGCCTTGAGCGCAGCCCTGAAAAGGAGGCACATTTCATCCCCCAGTTCGACGAAGGGCATCTCAAGGTCATTGGGGGAAGCCATCTCCCATGCGTTTTCCAGGCTTTTTAGCGCTCCTTTTTCATCTTCCAGATGAAGCCGCGCGGCGGCTTCCAGAACGGCCATTTCGAGACGCCCAAGGTGGAAGCTGCCCAGACTTTCCCGGCTTAGCTTCCGCTCCAAAAGGGCCAAAACCGCCTCGTAGTCCTGTTCCGCAAAGAGCTTTTTTGCCCTTACCAGAATTTCCAGGCTGTGATAGTTGGAATAGATCTCAATTTCATCAAATTCGTTCCTGAGCCAGTGTGGAATGCGGTTTATCATGCCGATATGGGCAAAGAACCATCCGGTTACCGTGTCGTTGACGATAAGCCGGTTGAGGAAAACGCTTTCCTGTAACAGGGAGTCCATTTGCCGCAGCAGAGCGCCGACAGCTTCATAATTTCCCCGGTGAAGTTCTATTCTGAGCAGGATAAAAAGCCCCCGGTGTTCCACTTCGTACTGGTCTTTTTCCCTGGTCTTAAAAAACGCCTCCCGCGCGTATTGTTCGGCTTCGTCGAGATTCCCCCGGAAATAGGCCAGTTCCGCCCATGCCAGCACATCCGTGCCGTAGAGGTAGCCGCTCAGGGAATCGGCGGCAAAGGGGATCGCCGGGCTAAGGGCCTCAATGAATTTTTCAAATTCCCCCTTTTCGGCAGGGAAGCCGATCTGGCACACATAGGCGCCGATTGAGCATTTTGTAAGCGGTACCGGCTGGACTTGGGGGCTTTTACGGCGATAGTAGTTCCCCTTTTCGAACCAGGGGAGAAAGTTATAATTTTTTGTCCGGCGGCTGGCGATGATGGTCAGGGTGCCCAGGCTGTTGTAGGCTGCCGCAAGGACACGGCAGTATGTCCCTTTAGCGCTTTGCGTATGAAAGGGGCTTGAAACCAATTTTTCAAAGTGCGCTATGGTACTGAGGTATTCTCTGTAGGATTCACTAAAACGGGCGTTGAGCATCAGGAGCCTGGGACGTACAACATAATACAAAAAAAAGTGTTCCTCGTTATTTTCCTTTTTTTTGAGAGGGGGCAGGTTCTCAATGAGGCTTAAAAAATATTTTGCCATGCTGGCCGGCAGGAGCCTCGGCAAGGAATTGATTAGCTGTAGGAGGCCCTTGTACTCTTCGATTTTTCCATAATGGCCCGCCGCTTCCATGACGAGGTTGTTTTTGACGCACCATTCGGCATTCCAGAGAAGAACGGCGCGGATTTCGGACTTTTCGAGTTCTCCCTGTTTTCCCCTGAGGTATTCCAGAAAGATGTGGTGGATGCGGTAGCCGTTAAGGTAGAGATCGTAGCGGATCATGGAACTGTAGTCTCTCAGGGCGGCGACACTCTTCCCCTCCGGGTCGAGGGCTTCAAGGAATTCTCCGGGCCAATGTTCCGCCAGGGAGCATTTGATGAGGAGTCTTTGGGTTGCTCTGTCCATGGAAAGAAATATCCGCTCCATGGCTTTCTTTAGGGAATCTTTCCAGCGCAGATCGGGAAGGCGGCCCTGACGGCTCTTCATGTCTCTGGCGGTAAGGTCAATGACCAGGGCCCAGCCTTCCGTGTCCTGATACACCCGCAAAAGTTCATCCCGGGGGAGGGACATCCCGTGGAGGGCGAAATACCGGGCAGTTTCTTCCTCGCTAAAGCGGAGATCTTTGGCGGAAACATGGGACAGCCAGCCTTTGGACAGGGCGGGCAGTGTGTTGAACCGGGGTTCCGCTCTGGAAAGGATGAACACGGTATGGTTTCCCATACGGGTTCTAAAGGCGCGTTCAAAATAACGCAGTACCGCCGGGTCGTGGATCAGGTGAAAATCGTCAAGCACTATGATGAATTTACCCGCCTCGGGGACATCATCGTAGAGAAAGTTGATATAGCGGTCAAAATCCTGGGCGGTTTCCGGGAAACCCAGGTTTCTCAGCGCCTTTCCCACTTTCGGATTGAATTTGCTTATGGCTTCGGTATAGTTTTCCCAAAAATGCCAGCCCAGATTGTCCTGTTCCGAAATCTGTATCCAGAGTACGCCTTCCGCATGTTTGCGGAGAAAGGCATATACCGCACAGGTTTTGCCGCAGCCTTCCCCGGCGACAATATTGACAATATAACTGCTCAGAGTCTTTTCCAGAAGCGCATCTACCCGCGGACGCTCCAGAAAGGGCTGAACAAGACTTGCGGAAATTTCGTGCGGCACTATTTTACAGCCAATATCCCCATTTCCGTGGCGATGCGGATCGCATCCGCCCGGTTTATGGCGCCCAGTTTATTATAGATACTCTTTATGACACTTTTAACAGTATTGATCGAGAGTTCTTCCGCCCCGGCTATGTCTTCCCTGGTGAGGCCCTGGAAAAGGCCGGTGAGGATGTTTGTTTCCCGCGGGGAGAGGAGTTCCGTCCGGGATGCATTGCGGGACTCATACTGCCGGGTAAAGGCTTTCAGTTTTCTCATATAAACGGAAGCGTTCCGGCGGATCTGTTCCAGCCGGACGGCGGGGATTGATGTTTTTTCCTTTAAAAAAGTTGTTACCATGGCCCGCATATTTTTTCCCTGTTCGATAAAGGCCATCCAGAGGCCGTTGGGTTCGGCAAGACTGTAAGCCTCCTCAAAGGCGGCAAGGGATCCGGTTTTGTCCCTCATCTGGTAGCGGCATAACGATTCCAGGATCTTCAACTCAAGCCTGCCTAAAAGGAAACAGCCGAGGCATTCGCTGTTTTCCTGGTTTTCCACGGAGGCGAGAGCAGCGGCAAATTTCCGTTCCGCGGCGGCGCATTTTATCCGAACCAGGATCTCTATTCCGTGGATCTGGGAGCTTAGTTCGCTCTCCTCGTAGTCGCTTTTCAGCCAGACGCTTATCTTTTCATGCTGCCCCGTCTGGGCATAATACCAGCTCATGATAATATCGTGGTAGATATTGCGGTTAATGTACCCGGGAATTTCAAGCTGCGCTTCCAGTTGTTTGATAATATCCTTTATGCCCGCCGCATCACTCTGGAATAGACGGATCCTTAACAGGTAAAAGAGGCTGCGGTTTTCCACTTCGTACTGGTGTTTCTGCCGGGCCTTGCCCAGGGCCGTGAGCCCCCATTGTTCCGCTTCCTTTATTCTTGCCTTGAAGAAGGCCGCCTCGCAGCGGGCAAGATCGCCCATGCCCCAGGCGCAGCCCGCCATGGAGGAAGCCTTAAAGGGCACCGAGACATCAAGCGCTTCGATAAAACGTTCCAGTTCCCCGGGATCGCTCATTCCCACCGTGTTGACATAGGTTCCGATGCTGGAAATCGATATAGAGGCTGAAATTTCACCGTCCCATTGGCTCTGGTAGTAGGCGGCCTTTTCAAAATAAGGGACAAAGTCGTAGTTTCCGGTCTTATATGCATTCAATTGACTGATAACGCCCAGACTATTGTAACATCCGAAGAGGACCCGGATCTCAGTCCCGGAGAAACCGGAGGATTTCCCTTTTTTTTCGTAAGAATCGATCAAGTCCCGGAGTTCTTTTTCCGCCTCTCCGTAGCGCATATTGAGGATGAGGCAGCGGGTATGGATAAGATGGGCCACGGGGTTCTCCCTGTACATGGAGACGGGGGCGCGGTCTAAAATTTCCAGAATAAAACGGACGGTTTTATCCGGTATTGCCTGGGGCATGGTGTAGATTAGATCGATGAGGCCGTTATAATTCCCCGCCTTTTCATAGTAGCTCATGGCGTCTGTTTTCTGATCGTTGTCCGCACTCCACCGGGCGGCCTTGCTGTAGACTTCCCGTATTTCATCTTCCGTAAGCTCTGCCTGCCGGCTGCGGAGGTAGTCCAGAAAAAGATGATGGATGTGGTAGGCATGGAGGTAGGATTCGTAGAGGACAAAAGAACTCATCTGTTCCAGTTCGTCCAGCAGGGCGGAGCCGGAATTACCGGGGGCCGCCTCCGCTATCTCCCGGACAAGTTCAAGGTTGAGGTATTCGATAAGCGACAATTTAATGAGGAGTTTTGCCAGTTCCGGGGAAAGGTCCGTCATGACTTCGCTTTCAATGAGCTTGAACATATTCGAGCGGATCGCGGAAGGGACATAGCCCCTGCCCGAAGGAGCGTTTTTAAGAAAGAGACCCGCCAGGTGAATGGCAAAGGCCCAGCCTTCCGTGTCATGGTATATCAGCGAAGAAGTCTGGGGCGGAGGATGAATATCCTGAATGTTGAAGTATTCGATCATCTCCTCCTGACTGAAGCGGAGATCCTCTTCGGGGAGTTTTGCCAAAAGACCCTTGGAAAGGTAACGCACAAGGTTCAGGGGCAATTCAGTCCTGGAAATAAAAATTGTGCAGAAATTGACCGGCATGACGGCAAGGCTCCGTTCCAGAAAACGGAGGACTGTCTTTTCCTGGACATGGTGAATATCATCGTAGACAAACACATGCCTGTTCCCGGTCTTTACTTTGGCCTTGAAGATAAGGCTGTAGCGTTCGAAACGCTGTTCCGTTGCGGGGAAACCCCCGCGCCGTAGTTTTGCGGCGGTTTCCCTGTCGATCATTGCCATGGCCGTGGTAAAATTCCCCCAAAAACGGTCTTCCGCATTGTCCCGGCCGGAAAGCTGTATCCAGAGGGTATCGTAACGGGATTTTTGCAGAAAAGAATAGACCGAATGGGTTTTCCCGTAGCCCGCTCCGGCGGTAACGCTTACCACCGGGTTTAATACAGCCCGTTCCAGAAGCTCATCTATCTGGGGCCGGGGCAAATATACCTGATTATCCAGAGTTATATTGATATTGCTATGAAATAATTCCGGCATTGCCCCTCTATGTTTTCAGTATCGAAAACCTTAAAAAAAGTCAAATTTTTGTAGTCTGAATTCAAGGTAGCTGTTCCAAAACTGAAGTTTTGGAACAGCCTCGTCTATTCATAATTTTATGTATCTATAATACTATCTATGTTTCAAATGTCAATCAAGTATCTTTCAAATGATAGTTTTATGTCCTTGTTTATTATAAAAAGTGT
>JAIRXN010000241.1 GCA_031268245.1 Treponema sp.
ACCGGAGGCCGGGGAAACTGACGCGGATTGGGGCCGATAAAAGGGAGCACCCGTGCGCCGTTTTCCAGAATCAGGCTTACCGCGATGGCGGTGATCAGGGAATTGAGCCGGGGAGCAGAACGCAGGGGTCTGTATGCCAACCGTTCAATCGTGATACCGAAGGAGGCGCATATAATACCGGAAACAAGAAAGGCGACAAGCATCCCGACAGGGCCGGCTCCGATGGCCCCCAGCACAAAGAATGCGGTATAGGCTCCGACCATCAGGATGTCCCCATGGGCAAAATTGATGAGAAGCACTATCCCATAAACCATGGTATAGCCCAGAGCTATCAAGGCATAAATCGAACCCAGAGAGATACCGTTTATCAGCTGCTGCAATACGATCATACCCGCACCCGTCTCCGATTCAAATCAAACTTGTCCGGGAACCCGGCCGGTTCCCGGACAAGTCCGTTATCGTACTTCTTACTTGGGGTTGACCGTAGTTTTGTATGCGTTAACCAGTTTGCCGTCTTTGTTGACAATTTCCAGTATCGCCGCTCCCTTGATGGGATCGCGGTTTTCGTCAAAGCGGATATTACCGGTAACATAGGGACCGTTGATCTTCGCCATGGCGGTCTTTACCGCGGCGGGATCAAAGGTTCCGGCAGCCTTGATTCCGTCGGCCACCAGCATCATGGTGTCATACCCGAGAGCCGCAAACTGCGAGGCGGTTTTATTGAATCTGGAAGTATAGGCCGTGACAAAGGTTCGGCCTCTGGGGTCGGTAGTATCGGCGGCAAAGCCCGCGGACCAGAAACCATTGAGCACCTCGTCCCCGGCATTATCAATGAGTCCGTCCCAGCCGTCGCCCCCTACCAGGGCGCAGATAATGCCCTGCTGGCGGAGTTGTTTTGCCTGGAGGGTCACATCGTTGTAGTAGTTGGGCAGATACACCACGTCAGGATTAGCCGCCTTGATGCGGGTAACCTGCGCGTTAAAGTCCACGTCTCCTGTTTGATAGGCTTCGTCCGCGGCAATCCTGCCGCCCCTGGCCTGGAACTGCCTGCGGAAAGAGTCCGCCAAACCGGTATTGTAGTCGGCGCCGGCATCGTAGAGAATCGCCGCATTGCGGCTCCCCAGAGTATCATAGGCAAAATCGGCGCCCACAACACCCTGGAAGGGATCGATAAAGCAGGCCCGGAAGATATAGTCGCCGGTTCTGGTAACCGCCGTATTGGTAGCGGACGGGGAGATGAGGATCACCTTGGCCTGCTGCGCAAGGGCCGTCATTGCCTGGGTGGCGCCCGATGTGCTGGAACCGAGGACAAAGGAAACCTTGTCCCTGGTATTAAGCTTGGTAAAGGCATTCACCGATTTTTCGGCGTTTCCCTCATCATCTTCGGAAATCAGAGCCAGCTTCTTGCCCAAAAGGCCGCCTGAGGCATTGATCTCTTCAATCGCCAGGAGGGCGCCGTCACGGGATTCGGTCCCGTAAAAAGCGACCTGACCGGAAAGCGGGAAAACCGCCCCGATGGAGACGGTATCTGTCGCCTTGGCGCCTCCGGCAAAAGCCAGGGAGACGAGACAACACAAGACCGTACACAACACGATAAATTTTTTCATGAATTCCTCCTTAAACATAAAATTTCAAAGCATACTAGCATATTTTATGAAGGATGTCCAGTTGCGGTTTACCGTTCCTCTTTCAGGTAGATGCGCAGTTTTCCCATAAGCTCCTGTATGTCGAGAGGTTTACCCACATGATCGTTCATCCCCGCATCGAGGCATTTTTCTATATCCTCCCGGAAGACATTTGCAGTCATGGCGATAATCGGGACGGGCTTGCGGGTTTTCTCCGGAGAAACCGCCTGTGCAAAGTACTCTTTTTCAAACTGCCTGATCCGCCGGGTGGTTTCGTAGCCGTCCATTTTGGGCATCTGAAGATCCATAAAGATCAGATCGCAGGCTTCGGGGGCTTTGGTATACAGGTTAAACGCTTCCACCCCGTTTTCGGCGCTTGTAATCTCAAGGCCTGCCGGTTCCAGGAGGGCGATGACGATTTCCCGGTTAATTTCCACATCCTCGGCCAGGAGAATCCGGTAGTTTTCAAAATGATCCTGGTTCTTTTCTCCTTCCTGTTTTGCAGCCGGCGCCTCCCTGCCGAGACACTGATTGATAACATCGACAATGGCGGAAGGAAACAGGGGTTTGGAGAGGAATTTGTCTACACCCGCCTCCCGGGCTTCCTTTTCGATGGAAGCCCATTCGGCAGTTGAAATCATAATCACCACCGATTTATTACGCCGGTCTTCCTTTATCCTGCCGGAAAGCTCTATACCGTTCATACCGGGCATCTTCCAGTCAACAAAGTAGATGTCGAAAGGCCTGTTTTCTTTGATAAGCCGCAGCGCTTCTTCGGCCCCGCTTGCTACACTGCAGGAAAAGCCTAATCTGGAGGCGAGTTCTTCAAAATACAGCCTGATATCCTCCGAATCGTCCACCGTCAGTACCCGGAGATTCTTCCAGTTGACGCCCGGATCAAGCATGCTGTCCTGCTCCACATGAACCGCTATTTCGAGCCTTATGGTAAAGAAAAAGCTGGCGCCCTTGCCCAATTCCGATCTGACGCCGATGTTTCCTCCCATCATCTCCACGATCTGTTTGGAGATGGCAAGCCCCAGTCCCGTGCCGCCGAATTTACGGGAGGTGCTTGAATCCGCCTGCTCAAAGGAAGTAAAGAGCCGTTTTTGCTGATCCTCGCTGATGCCAATACCTGAATCGCTTACCTCTATGGCAAGGACGCAGTATCGGCCTTCAATGGCTTCCAGCCTGGCCTTAAGCCGGACAATACCCTGTTCCGGGGTAAACTTGGCGGCATTGGAGAGAAGGTTCGTTATAACCTGGGCCAGACGCTGATCATCGCCCACGAGGAAAGAGGGAATTTCATGATCCAGATAAACTTCAAAATTCTGTCTCTTCTCGTCAATACGGAAATTATTGACATTCACCACCTTCTGCAGCATCTTTTCAAAATTAAATACTACGGAAGAAAGGACAAATTTATTTGCCTCTATCTTGGACATGTCGAGAATATCGTTAATTATTCCCAAAAGGTGGGTGGAGGCGTCGGTTATCTTCCTGAGACAATGGTCTTTTCTTTCAAGTCCTGCCGAAGGGCTCTGGGCGATGGCGGTCATGCCGATGATCGCATTCATCGGGGTGCGTATCTCGTGGCTCATATTGGCAAGGAAATCACTCTTTGCCTTGCTGGCCCTTTCCGCTTCTATCCTGGCGGTATCCCGTTCCTGCTCCCGCAGATCCCGGGCGACAGCCCCGGCAACAACGCTGGCAAGGAGGCCAATCAGGCTGCGATCGCTCTCCGTCCAGGCCCTGGGCCACAGGCATTCTTCAACACTGAGTACGGCCCAGCATTCCCCGTCCACATAGAGAGGAACCCAGACAAAGGCCTTAACACCGATTTTACTCAGAATACTGTATTTTTCGATCTTGGAGACATCGTCAACATAGAGGGTGGGTATCGGTTCATCCTGGGGTTTTACAGCGGGAAAACTGTTCTTTATCAATTCATAGAAGTCATAAAAGTCGAAATCTTCCGGGAAGATTTTAGTTTCCCCCGCGGCATACCAGGAGTATGCGGGGCCTGAAAACCGGGAACTCTTTTTCGCCCTGCCCACGAGAAGGCGGCTAACCCGGAGGAATTGCCCCGCCGTTTTGAGAGCGCCGGTGATGAGGCATGCAATGTCCTCCGCGGAAACAAAGCTCTGGGCCAGATGGGACATGAGTTCCTGCTGCTTGAGCCGATGGGAAAAAATATCCTCATTGCGTTTGTAGATAAAGAAACTCAGGAGCCCGGAAACGACGGTAAATACCATGGATCCGAGAAGCATCACCGCCAGAATCCTGAAACGCCGCTTTGTATCCAGTACCTGCTCATCGGAAATATCAACACCGGCGACCGCAACGATAACCCCGGCCTGGTTTGTTATGGGTGCATAAGCCGTAATCAGCCCCGAACGGCCTTCATTATTCCTGGTAACCGCAACAAGCGATAGCCCCGATTCAATGACTTCCTCGACCTTCTCAGGCATGAGGGAGAGAGGGCTTTTCAGACTAAGGGAACGATCCGAAATATCGGTATCTACAATGAACTGAACCTTGCCGCCCCCTACAGGACGTAAAATATACGCATAGAGAACATGGGCTTCCATGGCAAAGCTGATGATCCTGGCTTTGATTTTGCCATAGAAGGCCCTGTCGACATCATAAGGCGATTGAAGCCGCTCAAGGTCATCGACAGTGATCAACCCGGCCGCGGCACGGCTGTTGGCAAGGAGACGTTCCGCTATATTTTCCCGGAAAACGGCAGAGAAAGCTTCAATCGTGATGCTGGTGTATATAGTTATAAGCAGCATCATGAAGGCGGCCGCCGAAAAGAGTATAACCGATAAATTTCCGTATAAGGCTTTTTTTATACCGGCCGGCTTCATAACCAAGAGCAAAACTTCCGGCAAACCCAGACTTCCAGTCCCGGCATAACGTTCATTCAACCAAACAGGGCAATCGGTACAAAGGTGTCAGGCTTCAATGCGGCTCCGCCCACAAGAGCGCCGTCGATGTTTTCTTTTGCCATAAGCTGGGCCGCATTATCGGGCTTTACCGAACCGCCGTACTGGATGATGATCTTTTCCGCGGCATCCGCACCGTAGAGTTTACCGATAAGCTTCCTCACAAAGGCGTGAATCGCATCGGCGTCTTCCGGTGTGGCGGTTTTGCCGGTACCAATAGCCCATACGGGCTCATACGCGATGACAATATTCGCCAGTTCCGCGGCGGCAACGCCTTCAAGGCCCTTTACCACCTGGGTTTCGCATACCTGTTCAGCCTTGCCGGCTTCCCGCTCTTCAAGCAACTCTCCGATACAGAGGATCGCCTCAAGGCCGTGTTTCAGGGCAAGCTTCAGCTTTTTGTTGATCAGGGCGTCATCTTCCTTGTAGTTATGCCGCCGCTCACTGTGACCGAGGATCACCGTCTGGACACCCAGATCCTTGAGCTGAAGCACGGAAACTTCCCCGGTATGGGCGCCCTGTTCCTCACAGGCCATGTTCTGGGCTCCCAGACGGATATTGCTGCCTTTAACAATAGGCGCCACGGTTTCGATCAGCGTAAAACTTGGGGCAACCAGATACCTGTGTTTCCCGTCCTTCAACTGGGAAACCAGGGCTTTTGCCAATTCGGCTGCCTCGGCCCTGGTTTTGTGCATCTTCCAGTTTCCCGCTATGTAATAAGTCCGGCTCATATATGCTCCTTATGATATAAGTTAGAGATTTTTACCGCAAAAGTCAAAAAAATTGCCCCATTCGGCTTTGCGGACAGACACAAATATTCATTCGGGGCCCTAGCCTCTGCAGACCTCGATACCGGGGAGTTTTTTACCTTCCAGGAGTTCGAGTGAAGCGCCGCCGCCGGTGGAAACATGGCTCATCTTTGAAGCAAGGTTGAATTTGTTCACCGCGGCCACGGAATCGCCGCCGCCAACCACGGTGATAACACCCCTGCCGGTAGCATCCGCCACGAGCTTTGCCACTTCTTCAGTTCCCCGGGCAAAGGCGTCAAACTCGAAGACCCCTACCGGGCCGTTCCATACGATGGTTTTGGCTTTGGCAAGGACTTCTTTATATTTTTCCACGGTTTTGGGCCCTATATCGAGACCCATCAGGTTATCGGGAAGATCCTGGCTGTCCACGGGAACCGGCGCAGCCGCCGCATCGAAGGTTTCCGCGGCAATCTGATCCACGGGAAGGACGATCTCGGAGCCCGCCTTTTTTGCCGCTTCGAGTATGCTCTTTGCCGTATCAAGCTGATCATCTTCAACCAGAGATTTACCGACACCGTGACCCTGAGCCTTGAGAAAGGTATAGGCCATGCCGCCGCCTATTACCAGTGCGTTTGCATTTTTGAGCAGGCTTTCCAGTACGGCAATCTTGCTGGACACCTTTGCGCCGCCGATGATCGCAACAAGGGGCTTTACGGGACTTGTTACAATGGGTTCCAGGAACCGGACTTCCTTCTCCATGAGGAAACCTGCGACGGAAACAGGAACAAACTTGGCGATGGAGGCGGTTGAGGCATGATCCCGGTGGGCTGTCCCAAAGGCGTCGTTTACAAAGATCTCTCCATAGCCGGCCAGTTCTTTGGCGAGCTTGTCCCGGTCGGCCTGTTCCTTACTGGTTTCTTCCTTGTGGAAACGTGTATTCTCCAACATGATGATTGTCCCGGCGCTCTGGCCCTCGATAAAGGCTTTCTTGCCGTAACAGCCGTCTTCCCCGGCAAAAACCACGGGCTTCCCCAGTTTTTTGGCAAGGTATTCGGCCACGGGTTTCATCCGGTGCTTTGCGGCGATATACTTGTCCATATCAAAGGATTTACCGTCTTTTTCGGCCTTCTCCTGAGCCTTCTTGGCATCCTTTGAAGGGTCCCCCAGATGGCTCATCAAGGTGAGCGTCTTTACTCCCTGATCCAGAATGTACTGAATCGTGGGAATAGCCGCGGTAATCCGGGTATCGTCCTGCACTACCCCGTCCTTCATGGGTACATTGAAGTCCACCCGCATGATGACTGATTTACCCTTGAGATCTACGGATTTTACCGTCTTTATTGCCATATTTCTCTCCTCTATTGTTAAAAAACTGTTAAAAAAAACCACGAACCACACTAACCTCACGAACGGAAGAGTAAAAGTTCGCGTGGTTCATGTGGTTCGTGGCAAATTTCCGTTTGTACTGTTCCTTACTTCTTTCCGTCAATGTACTTGAGGAGGTCTACAACCTTGTTGGAATAGCCCCACTCATTATCATACCAGGACACGACTTTGAAGAAGCGCTTCTCACCGGGTAGGTTGTTCTGCAGAGTGGCAAGGCTGTCGAAGATTGAGGTATTTGTGTTGTGAATGATGTCTGTGGAAACAATCTCGTCCGCCTGATACTCCAGAATACCCTTAAGATAGGTCTCGGAGGCCTTCTTCATGGCCGCCGCAATTTCTTCGATTGAGGTGTCCTTTGTCGAGCGGAAGGTAAGGTCAACGACAGAACCGGTGGGAGTGGGTACCCGGAAGCTCATACCGGTGAGCTTGCCTTTAGTTTCGGGCAATACTTCGCCTACAGCCTTGGCGGCTCCTGTGGTGGAAGGAATGATGTTGATAGCTGCGGCCCGGCCGCCCCGCCAGTCCTTCTTGGAAGGGCCGTCTACGGTTTTCTGGGTGGCGGTATAGGAGTGGATCGTGGTCATAAGACCGGTTTCGATGCCGAAACCTTCCTTAAGGAGCACATAAACCACCGGCGCCAGGCAGTTGGTGGTGCAGCTTGCGTTGGAAATGACATGATCGTTTTTGGGATCATACTTTTCGTTGTTAACGCCCATAACAAAGGTGGGGATCTTCTTCTCCTTGCCCTTTGCGGGAGCGGAGATGATTACCTTCTTGGCCCCTGCTTCCAGGTGGCCGAATGCGTTATCGCCGGTAAACAGACCTGTGGATTCGATCACATATTCAACCCCGAGCTTGCCCCAGGGAAGGTTTTTCAGTTCTTTTTCGGCCATGACGCACTGAATTTCGTGGCCGTTTACCACCAGAATGTCGTCTTCGGCAGCGCCGGAACTCTTTTTGGTGGAAATAGTGGCCTGCATCCGGCCCTGGGTTGAATCATATTTGAGCTGATAAGCGAAATACTTGGCGTCGGTAGTAATATCGGTAACCGCCGCCACATCGATCTTATCTTTACCCAAAAGTCCCTGCCCTACAAGGGACTGAAACACGAGACGTCCGATACGGCCAAAACCGTTTATCGCAATCTTCATAGGAACCTCCATGTATATGGTAAATTATAAATTAAGACTAGTAAAAAACGGGGAAAGATGCAAGAGGG
>JAIRXN010000242.1 GCA_031268245.1 Treponema sp.
TTTGATATGAAGGGTGGGGACTGAGATATATTATATCAAATATCATCGTGTCAGTACAGTAGTTATTTTAAGACAAATCCCAAGTGTATCAAAATTTGATTCGTAGCGAAGGGTACATACCCCCATATGAGTTTACTTAAGATTTAACCACAAAGAAATTTAATCACGAATTCCACGAACCGGCACGAACGGAACACTAGTTTACCCCTTCCTCACGTACAAAGGTATTGAGGAGAGTTCCTTGTCGTCTATGTAGAGGACAAAGTTTATTACCCCGCTCTGCTTGAAGCGAAGATTGGTAATGGTAAACACAAGGTGGCTCACCGCGGTTGCGTTCCCCACACCCTTGACATCCACATTACCGGAGATGTTTTCCATGGTCATTTCCCCGTCAAGATCCGTAGTTTCGATACGGAAACTGTGGCTTGAGAATTCCCAGAGATCGAAGCGTACACGGATCACCACGGAAAGCTGGGGATGCACGCAGGGGAAGTTCCGGGAAATGATGGTGTCGAAGGTACCCACAACGGTAAGTTTGCCACCGTTTTCCTGAGCAAAGTCGCAAAAGGTAAAAAGTTCTATTTTCATATATGCAAAGCGATCAGCTTTCTTTCTCGTACATTACAAGGCCGTTGATTCTTCGCAGGAGGCTGATATACACCACCGCTCCGGCGATTATGAACAGGGCGACCACTCCCAACTGCCAGAGCACCTGAAGCCTGATCCAGTCAATGATGGGGTCGGCGTCAAGGTCGCAGCCGATGATCCCTATCACCTCTCCGTCATGGTTCCGGATGGGTGCGTGGGCAGAAATAACATTTCCCCACAGTTCCGTGTGATCGATGCCTCCCAGCAGGGGGGTTCCGGTTCGTACCGTCATAAAGAAAGCTTCCTCATAATCGGAAACATCCTCGTCGGTGCCTAGAGGCGAAAAATTTTCTTCATCATCCGGGG
This sequence comes from Treponema sp., assembly GCA_031268245.1. GTDB lineage: Bacteria > Spirochaetota > Spirochaetia > Treponematales > Breznakiellaceae > JAIRNJ01. The sequence goes on from JAIRXN010000242.1 coordinate 955, forward strand.
TGGAACTTCCGTCTATGATGTAGCGGTAAACCGTATCGGATATGACGATCATTGTGTACAGATACTGCACCCCGAATTCGTTTTTTATCTCCAGCATTCGTTCCTGGGTGTTAATATAATAATCGGAAGTATCATCAAGGGTTACGGTAAGTTCCAGAAAATCATCAAGATTATCTCCCCCGATCAATTCCTCCACGCGATTTACGGGGGGCATGGCCAGTTGGGAACAGACATAACGGGTAACCGAGTTGACCTGAAGCACCGAAGTGATGATAAAGACTCCGGATATTGCCACAAAGAAAAAGCCAAAGAAGAGGGTAAGGCGGAACTTCATGAAGGAAGAAGTCCGGGCCATATTGTCGGCCAGTTTTATACTTGTACTAAATTCCATCGCCATTGCTATTCTCCGTTTTATCCTTGTGTGCCGTTTAAAACCCGCAGAATCAGTGCCTATCCTGAGCCGGTTCATAGGGAATAGTAATTGTAAAACTGGTTCCCTTCCGCGGTTCGGTCTGCACTTTTATGGAACCCTTAAGATCCCTGACCCGTTCACGTACCAGGTTAAGCCCTATGCCCCGGCCCGCATTGAGATCCGCCGTCTCTGCGGTGCTGAAACCCGGCGCAAAAATTGCGTTTAGAAGCACGGACTTATCCCCGGCCTCTTCTTCGTTTTTCAGAACCTTTGACGAAAGGGCCTTCTTGCGGATCTTTTCAAAGTCCAGCCCCCTGCCGTCATCGGAAAGATTGATAGTGATCTTGTCTCCCACATGCTTGATGACAAGCCTGACGGAACCTTCGCTTTCTTTTCCCGCGGCCTTTCTGTCTTCGGGCGCTTCAATGCCGTGGTACACCGAGTTGCGAACCAACTGGGTCAATATCTCCTTGATCACCCGGCGGGGACCATGCTCCAGAATCTCGCCGTCCAGATCGTCAACAATGAATTTTGCCTTTTTATGCAGGGCCTCCGAAGCCTTTTCGCATGCCTTGGTGAGGGTCTCTATCAGTACGAAGCGATCCTGCCGCCGGCCCCCCGTACCCTTAAAGCTTTCGATCTTTCCGATTATATCCCGGAACTTGTCCCTCTCCCGCATGATGTTTTCCAGCTCTACGGTAATATGGAGAACCTCTTCAAAGGAAACATCATCTTTCTCCCTGAGTGTGCGGATCTTGTTTTCCAGTTCATGAAGCTTGCCGCTGAAATTTTCAAGTCCCAGAATCAAGGCGTTTGATTTGATCGCGTGGACGGACTGGTAGATCATCACCATGGCGTCTTTTCCGGACAATTTCTGATCTTTGAGAATCGTATTGACTCTGTCAAATTCATAATCCGTGTCCTCAAGGAAATCGCCGAAAACCCGCGGCTCTACCTGGATTACCTGGAAGAGGGCCTTCATCTCCTCTTCCCGCCTGCCTTCTTCTTCGGCAAGCTGCTGCTGCAGCTTCTTTGCTTCGGTAATGTCTTCAATGGCGCCCAGAATCTGATAATCGCCATAGCCGCGGTCAACGGTGGTAAAATTTGAACGCAGGGTTTTTATCGCCAGGGACAGGGAATCGATGTATTCAAATTCGGCAATAGGATTGATATCGTCCAGCATCTTCGCATCAAAAGAGCGGTTCAGCACCATGCCGAAATAGTCTTCCAGGGTTTCCCGCTCCTTCTGTTTTAATGAAGAGTCCAGAAGCGCGGTAAAACGTTTCCCGTCAAGTTCATCGGTTCCCATAATATCAACCAGCGCCCGGGAAAAGGCAGGCTGAATGACATAATCCTTATCAAGCAGGAAGAGGCCTACCCTGAGGCTGTCTTTCATCGCCGCGATCTGATCCCGTTCCGATTCCAGGGCGCTGGTGAGCTGTTTTACCCAGCGGTCTTTGAGGAGCCTCACCTGTTCATACACGATGGTAAGGGCAAAAACCAGAATATAAACGGCGATGATCCGCAGTGTAACGGCCAACGTATAATCAAAATCCGCAAGACCCGGAACAAAGGCAACCAGCATGGTTCCTGCCAGCACAAGACCCGAAAGAACAATACCTATGTTGAGTCCCAATACGAAGATTGCGATAAGGGGGAATGAATAGATCCACAGCCCCGCAAAACCCTTCTCTCCGCCCGACATAACCAGCGCGACACAGAGGACCGCAAAAACCGAAATGGGAACAATGGCAATGCCGGTAAAGGGCAGTTTTGTACGCAGAAGCCCTATGGCGGTAAAACAGAGGAAACCTACGAAGATATCCGCCATGCCCCGGATTACATTGCCTTCCAGAATAACCGTGCTGCCGAATCCGACAAGGAAACCGCCGCCGATGATGAGGGCTACATTGAAAAGAACATACCGGACAAGAGACTCAGCGACTGCCCTGTCGCGGAAATCTTCAAATTTATTGCTGGAGAGAAAACGCAGAAGGACGTTTGTACCTTTAGCCATACTAGGCGCCTTTAACCGCCTCTATGGCTACGGAAAGGGTGAAAGCCTCATTTCCAAAAGCCGTAAAGGGTATACAGATGATCCTGGCCGAATTATTGGGCCACTTGACGGCATGTTCTTTCCCGGTAACAATCGTCGGCAGCGAAATGACCAGCCGGAAAGCTTCCTCAAGACTCTTCTTAACATTGCCCGCTATGATGTTGACGATCTCCCCGACAGCATCCACCACATCATCGTCAATCTTCGTGTGACTGGCACCGGTGAGAAGATCGGTGATCCTGATCGCCAGACTGTTCTTCATCGAGATTACCACCGCGCCCCTGGCTTCTCCCGTGAGTCCTATAACCGCAGAAATGTCCCAATCCGTTGCCTTGTCCTTGTCCGCAAAAAAAGGCCGGTCTACGACAACGTCGGTTCCGACAAATTCCTCGAACACATTCCGTGTCGTATCAATAAAAGGCTGAATATACTTTTCCATTCTGTTTCCTTTCCAAATTTTTAACCGGACTTTTACCGGGCCCGTCTCAGGTTAAAGTGTTATCCTTGACAGTTTTTCCCTGAAGCTCTTTTCGTTTATCGGCTTGACGATATAATCGGTAGCGCCGCTCTTCAAGGCTTCAATTACGTTGTACTTGGCAGACTCGCTGGTAACCATGATGATTGGGAGATCCTTGTACTGCTTGATGGCCCGCACCTGTTTGAGAAAGTCGATGCCCGAAAGTTCCGGCATGTTCCAGTCCAGCAGAATCAGGTTGATGGAATTAAGCTGCAACTGCTGCAGCGCCTCGACGCCGTTTGACGCCTCCAAGAACTGGCAGGGAATCTTTAATTCCGTGAACGTATTTTTTACGATATTCCGCATGATTCGGGAATCATCAACTACCAGAACCGTTTTCATAAAATGCCTCCATTTTTATGCATGGTTCCTATTCTAGCAGTATCTTTTAATGATAACAAGACGGTGTCAAGATTTTTTGCCTCAACAACGCCGGAATCTTGCCCCGCCCCCTTCATCGGGGTATCATGGAGACATGACGGAATTTGTTCACCTCCACGTCCATTCGGATTTTTCCCTCCAGGATGCGGCGGTTTCTGTACACAGCCTCGCGGATCGGGCTGAAGAGCTGGGAATGCGGTATCTGGCCCTTACCGACCATGGCAACATGTTCGGGGCCATGGAATTTCTTGCGGCATGCAGGGAAAGGCTCACCGGGGACGGAAAACACGAGAAACGGAAAAACCCGGTGCGGCCCATCATCGGCTGCGAAGCCTACGTTGCCCCCGGTTCCAGAAAAGACAAAAAAAAGGCTCCAAAGGGCGAAGACGATTACTTCCACCTGATCCTGCTGGCGGCAAACCGGGAAGGCTATTTCAACCTTATCAAACTCTGTTCCTTTGCATATACCGAAGGTTTCTACTTCAGGCCCCGGATCGACGAAGAACTCCTCCTTCAGTACCACGGGGGGCTTATCTGCCTTTCCGCCTGCCTCAAGGGGGAGATCCCCCGGCTTATCGCCAGGGGAAGGCTCCAGGAAGCGGAAAAACGGGCCCGGCGTCTGGCGGAGATCTTCGGGTTTGACGAAAAGGGGAGGCCCAACTTCTATCTGGAACTCCAGGATCACGGTATCCCCCTGCAAAAGCAGGTAAACGCCGGAATTGCGGAAATCGCCCGGAAGACCGGCATTCCGCTCGTTGCCACCAACGACATCCACTACCTCAGTAGGGAGGACAATGCTGCCCACGATGTGCTCCTCTGTATTGGCGAAGGGAGGCTGAGAACCGACGAAAGGCGGAAGCGTTACCAGGGAGACCAGTTCTACTTCAAGACCGGGGATGAAATGGCCTCTCTCTTCCCGGATTACCCGGAGGCAATCGGCAACACGATCCGCATTGCGGAACGCTGTAATGCGGATATTCCCAAACCGGGGCCCATGTTCCCCGAATTCGAGATTCCCCGGGGATTTGAAAACGCCGATGCGTATCTGAGACACCTTACCATGGAAGGTCTCCCGAAACGGTACCCGTTTGCCGGCAAAGAGATCCTCGAGCGGGCGGAATATGAACTCGGCGTTATCATCAAGATGGGTTTTACCGGTTACTTCCTCATTGTGGCGGATTTTATCAACTGGGCCAAGGAACACGATATCGATGTGGGGCCGGGCCGGGGTTCCGGAGCAGGTTCCATCGTGGCCTATTCGCTGCGGATCACCGATATCGATCCTCTCAAATACGATCTGCTCTTTGAACGTTTCCTTAACCCGGAACGGATCAGCATGCCGGACTTTGACGTGGATTTCTGTAATGAACGCCGGGATGAGGTGATCCGGTATGTGACCGAAAAGTACGGCAAGGAACGGGTAGGGCAGATCATCACCTTTGGAACTCTGGGCGCCAAACAGGTGATCAAAGATGTGGCCCGGGTGCTCAACATAAGCATAAGTGAATCGGAAAGCATCGCAAAACTGATCCCCAAGGAACCCAAGATCACCCTGAAGAAGGCATTCAATCCGGAAGGCAAGGAAGCGAAAAACCCGGAAATCCAGGCGGCGGCCCGGCAGTTGCAGGAACTTGAAAACGATCCCCGCTATACGGAACTGTTCAGCCTTGCCCGCAAGCTGGAGGGGCTTAACCGGCATTCCAGCATCCACGCTGCGGGTGTGGTGATTGGAAAAACGGAACTTACCGACTATGTCCCCCTCTACAAGGAAACCGAAAAAAAGGGCGGGGGAATCGCCACCCAGTACACGATGAACTTTCTGGAAGATCGCGGCCTTGTAAAGATGGACTTTTTGGGTCTCAAGACCCTTGACCTTATCAAGCATACCGTGGATCTCGTCCGGGCCAGGGGCGGCGAATATGCCGGCTTCGACATCAAAACCATCAGCGAAAACGATGAAAAAACCTTCAGGATGCTGGGAGAAGGGAAAAGCGCCGGTGTTTTCCAGTTTGACAGGGAGGGTATGCAGAATACTCTCAAGAAGATTAAGCCCACTTCCATAGGGGATCTGACCGCCATCACAAGTCTGTACCGGCCGGGGCCCATGAAGTTCATCGATCAGTTTGCCGATGCCAAAAACGGCCGGCAGACCATCGAATACCCTCACCCGAGTCTGGAGGCTCTGCTTAAGGAGACCTACGGGGTTATCACCTATCAGGAACAGGTGATGATGGTGGCCCGGATCATCGCAGGCTACAGTCTGGGACAGGCCGATCTTCTGCGCCGGGCCATGGGAAAGAAGAAGATGGAGGTAATGGTTGCCGAAAAGGTAAAATTCATTGCCGGGGCGCGGGAACAGGGTTACGGCGAAGAAGTTGCGGACAGGATCTTCGAACTGCTGATCCCTTTTGCCGAATACGGTTTCAACAAGAGTCATGCGGCAGCCTATTCGGTGCTCTCCTATCGTACCGCGTATTGCAAGGCCAACTTCCCCGCGGAATTCATGGCGGCCAACCTCTCCAACGAAATAGGAGCGGCGGACAAGGAAAAACTCCCCGAATACATCGAAGAGGCGCGGCGTATGGGCCTTACCATCGATCCTCCGGACGTAAACCGGTCCGAAAGGCTCTTCTCCGTTTCGGAAGGCAGGATTGTCTACGGGCTCAAGGCTATCAAAGGCATAGGGGACAGGTCTGCGGAGGAGATCATCGCATGCAGGAAGGCCGAACCCTACCGGGACTTTATAGACTTCCTCAACCGGGTTGATATAAAAACCGTGGGCAAGAAGGTGATTGAACTCCTCATCGAAACAGGCGCCTTCGACAGGATGGAAAAGAGCCGGGATATTCTCCTTGCCAATCTGGAAGGGGCTGTGGATTATGTGCAGAGCATCAAGGAGGACAGGAAATCGGGACAGAGCCTCTTCGGAGAGGCCGGGGAAAAGGAATATCCTGACTTTATCTACAAAGACGCTCCGGTAAAGAGCAGGGAGGACTGGCTTGAACGGGAAATGGCCCTCCTGGGTTACTATGCCTCGGGACACCCCATGGATGAGCAAAAGGATGCCTGGAAATATTTTTCGGGCCTCAATCTGGCGAATCTCAAGGCAAGTCAAAAAGGTTCCTACACTATCGTAGGAATTTTCAAGTCCCTGCGGGAAATCAGGGATCGTAACGGAAAGGAAATGGCTTTCGGCGTCCTGCAGGATTACCGGGGAGAGATAGATCTGGTATTCTTTTCCTCGGTCTGGCAGGATTGCAAGGCCAGGGTGATTCCGGACACAATTATGGCGTTCAAGGGAAACATAGATCCCGAAAAGGACAAAAATCCGGAAAAACCGGGTTTCAAGGTATCCAGTGTCGTGGATATTGATAAACTTGCCCGGCAGGCAAAACGAAAGGCCGAGTTGGATGTACAGATCGGCGAAGACCCGGTGAAAGAGGCGTCTGAATCTGCCGGAGAGGCGAAAAGTCTCCATATAAAACTGCGGAACGGAGCGGCGGACAGGGAAGACAGCCTCTACCCCCTGCAGGAACTCCTTTCGGACGCGGGTTCTTTCCCGGTTTTCATTCATGTTCCCGTCTCGGACGGAGAGATTGTGATCCGCACGGCAAGCCGGTATGGAGCCGGAAGCGGAGATGCGGGAAGACTGAAAGAATGCGTCGCCGTGGAAGAGGCGGAGTGGGTTGAGGGGTAGGATTAACGCTTCGTGTTAATTTTCGATTTATATAGGGGTTAGACATGATACGGGTTATCTTTAACATTCTTGCGGGAGCGGCTGGGCTCTATTCCCTGATCATCTTTGTACGGATCATGATCACCTGGTTTTCAGGCGGCGGCTACGGAAGAACCGGGGAAGTTTTGGCATCGATCACCGATCCTTATCTTGCCTGGTTCCGCCGTTTCCCGATCCTCCGGACGGGTTTTCTCGACTTTTCCCCCATTGCCGGCATAGCCATTCTCTCCCTGGCCCAGAACGTCTTCTCCACCATGGCCGTTTACGGCAGGCTGAGCCTGGGAATAGTACTTGCCATCGCCCTTTCCTCTCTCTGGTCGGCCTTTTCGTTTCTCCTGGGCTTCTTTACGGTGATCCTGGCGCTGAGGCTTATCGCATTCCTGGCAAATCTCAATATCCGCCACCCCTTTTGGCAGGTGATCGACGGCATCTCCCAGCCGATCCTCTACAAAATCGGGGGAATTTTTTCGCGGGGCAGGATAGGCTCCTACGTGAGAAGGCTTTTCATTTCCATCGCCTTCTTTCTGGCAATCTTAATCGGAGGCGGGATAGTGATCCGCAATATTTTCGAGTTCCTCATCCGTCTCCCGTTCTAGCCGCCGGCAATGTTCCTCGGTTCCGTCTCCCGGCCCGTCGCTTCGATCCAGGGGGTGGGAAGCAAGATTGAGGCGATGCTGAAGAAGGCCGGCATTACAAGGGTTGTTGATCTCCTCCGCTACTATCCCCGGGACTGGGAAGACAGGAATCATTATGTTCCCCTTGCCCGTTTCAGGGCCGATTCCAGGGTCTGCACCACCGTAACGGTTATCGATCAGCAGTGGATCGGCTTCGGCAGGATGCGTACCCTAAAGCTGATCGTCAGGGACGAAACGGCTCAGGCGGCCCTGCTCTGCTTTAACCGGAATTTTCTGGAAAAACAGTTTGTTCCCGGCAGCCGCTGGTTCATCACCGGAAAATTCTATTACAAGTATGGCGAGATCCAAAGCAGCGCCTTTGACTATGAAGCCCTGGACGGCAATGAGGGGGGAAGCAAGAGTTTCGGCAAAATTCTTCCGGTGTATCCCCTCAGCGGGGATCTGACGCAAAAAACGCTCCGCAAACTGGTAAAGAACGCGCTGGAACAGTTTGTAAACGAACATGTGGAAGACGAGATCCCCCGCAGCATTGCCGCGCGTGAAGGCTTCCTTTCAAAAAAAGATGCGATCCGCGCGATTCACTTCCCTCTTTCCGTGGAAGAAAAAGAAAAAGCCCGCCGCAGCCTGATATACAACGAACTCTTCTACCTTGAAATAATGATAGGAAAGCGGGCCATGGAGCGGAAAAGCGCCGCCGCAGATATACAGCCCTCATTCGCCGCGGACGGATCCTTTTCGGCCCTGCAGCGGCGGTTGATTGAGAGGCTGCCCTTTGAGTTGACGCGCGGACAGAGGGAAGCCATTGCGGAGATCAACGCCGAAATGAACGGCCCCTACCCAATGGCCCGGCTTTTACAGGGGGATGTGGGTTCCGGCAAAACCCTTGTCGCCTTTCTTGCCTGCCTTAAAACCATAGAAGAGGGGGGGCAGACGGCACTCATGGCTCCCACGGAACTGCTGGCCCGGCAGCATGCGGAAAACGCGGCCCGGCTTCTGGAACCCCTGGGTGTACGGCCCGCCTTCCTCACGGGAAACGTGTCGTCCCAGGGCAGGCGGGAACTCCTGAAGCGGCTTTCAGGCGGAGAGGTGGATCTGGTAGTGGGTACCCACGCTCTTTTTTCCGCAGGTGTGGAGTACAGGGCGTTGAAGCTTGTCGTAGTGGATGAACAGCACCGTTTTGGGGTTACCCAGCGCTCACAGATCATGGCAAAGGGATCTATGCCGAACCTCCTCATGATGAGCGCCACCCCGATACCCCGGAGCCTTGCGTTTACCGTGTTCGGCGACCTTGAAGTCTCCAGCATCCGGGACATGCCCCCCGGCCGGAAACCGGTAAAGACCCACCTGGCAAGCCAGTCCAGCGAAAAACGGGTCTACGATTTTGTCCGCCGGGAACTGGCCGCAGGCAGACAGGCATACTTTGTCTATCCCCTCATCGGGGATGATGAAAACCCCGGAGAGGGCGGCCTTAAAAACGCCGTTTTCATGGCGGAAAGACTTGCCGCAGAGATTTTTCCCGAATTTTCCACCGCCCTGCTCCATTCCAGGGTTGATGAAGAAGAAAAACGGCGTATCATGGAGAGCTTCCGCGGAGGGGAAACCAGAATACTCGTTGCCACCAGCGTGGTGGAGGTGGGTGTGGATGTACCCAACGCAAGCTGCATGGTAATTGAACATGCCGAACGCTTCGGACTTTCCGCCCTGCATCAACTCCGCGGCAGGGTGGGCCGGGGCACCGAGCAGGCCTACTGTTTCCTCGTGTATTCAGAACAGGCAAAACACGAAAAAGACGATCAGTTGAACTTCAGCGGCTCTCTTACGGAAGAGGGCAAACAGCGGCTCAAGGTGATGCTGGAAAATTCGGACGGCTTTGTCATTGCGGAAGAAGACCTGAAACTCCGCGGGCCGGGGCAAATCGCCGGAATAGAACAGTCAGGCTACCTCAAACTGGGACTCGCCGATCCTGTGCGGGACATCACAGAACTTATCAAAGCCCGTGAAGACGCCTTCACCATCCTGCAGCAAGACCCCGGCCTGCTCCTTCCCGATCACCGGGTCATTTCCCGCCTCATGGAAGAGGCGCCCCCCTTTGCGGAAGTGAACCTGTAGCGCAAAAGCCCCGCGGGGAGCGCAAAAAAGCCTGCCGCTGTCGCCTTGAAAGAGAAGCCGCACTATGCTATGCTTGAACTAGTATCTGTCCATAAAGTCGGTTACTTTATGGACAGACCTTGCATTTGCATACGCAAATGCGGTTTTTAAGGAAGTCTGTCTATAATGTGTCTACATTATAGACAGACTCGAATTAGTGGGGGATATGTATGACCGTAGCCGAAGCAATACAAGTATTGGACGGGCAATTTTTTTCCGGAGAGGAAAAGGCAAATATCGAAGTAGCTTCCGCCTGCGGAGCCGACCTGATGAGTGATGTTATGGCCTTTGTAAAAGAAAGAGTGCTTCTCCTTACCGGCCTCGTAAACCCCCAGGTAATCAGGACTGCGGAATTGCTGGATATTCACTGCATCATCTTTGTCCGGGGCAAAAACCCCAGCCGTGACATGATCGACATGGCGGAAGAATCGGACATCATTCTGGGGGGCACCAAACTCCCCATGTTCCTTGCCTGCGGCAAACTCTACGAAGCCGGGCTCAAAACCGGCGGAACCAGGAAGATATAACCTGGTTCACGCACAAAAATCACACTAAAACTCCGCTGTCTTCGCCTTCTCGAATTCCTCGTCAATGGTTTTGTCATTCTGCTTTGTGCAGAGGCTTACAATCCAGATTACCAGACATGAGATGATAAACGCGGGGAGCAGTTCGTAGATGGCAAAGACGCCGCCGGCTTTGGAGATCAGGTTTTTCCAGAGGATGACCATGATGCCGCCTGAAAGCATGCCCGCCACCGCGGCTGGGAGGGTAGTCCGTTTCCAGAAGAGACTGAAAAGCATCAGAGGCCCGAATGCGGCGCCGAGTCCTGCCCATGCGTAGGACACTACCCGGAAGATCGACTGGTTGCCGGAAACGGCGATGACCACCGCGAAAGCCGTCACCAGCAGCATGGCGATACGGGCAATCCATATCACCTCGGTATCGCTGGCGTTTTTCTTGAAGAGATCCTTGTAGATGTCGTTCGCAAGGCTTGAAGACACGATAAGCATGTAGGAATCCGAAGAACTCATGGATGCGGCAAGGATGCCGGAGATCGCGATCCCCGCGATGAGGGGCGGGAAGAGGCTGGTACTCAGGTGGATGAAGATGTTCTCCGCTTCGGACGCGGTACCCAGCAGGGAGGGAAAGTAGGAGCGGCCGATGATGCCGATAAGAACCGCGGCTATCTGGGCAAGGAAGCACCAGATCACCGCAATGTTACGGGAAGTGCGGATCATGGAAGTCTTCTTGATTGCCATGAAGCGAACCAGTACCTGGGGCATGCCGAAATAACCGAGCCCCCAGGCCATGGTGGAAACGATGGTAAGGAAGCCGTAATTGGCACCGGGGCCGAACTGGGGCACGCCGTTTACCACTTCCTGGACACCGCCGGCCATTTTGGGGGTGGCGATCCCGAAAAAATCGGTAAAGCGGGGGAATTGGGAGAGATTAGCCGCAATGCCGCTGAGGCCGCCCGCGCTAAAGAAACCCACGACAAGCACGAAAATCAGGACGACTACCATGAGAATGCCCTGGATGAGGTCGGTCACACCAACGGCCATGAAACCGCCCAACAGGGTATAGATCATGACGATGAGGGCTCCCATCAAGACCATAGGGAACATTGGCGCGCCGAAAACATAGCTGAAAAGCTTTCCGAAGGTGAGGAACTGGGCCGCCACATAGATGGCAAAGAACACCAGGCTGATGATGGCGGCAATGCAGAGCAGTATCCGCTTTTTGTCGTGGAAACGTTTGGAAAAGAACTCCGGCAGGGTAATCGCATTATCGGCAATCTGGGAATAGACGCGCAGCCTTTTGGCAACGATTGCCCAGTTCACCCAGGTGCCGATAAAGAGCCCAAGGGCCGTCCAGAAAGCCTCGCCATAACCGGTAAAGTAAGCCACGCCGGGAAGGCCCATGAGGAGCCAGCCCGACATGTCGGAAGCCTCGGCGGAAAGGGCCGCCAGCCAGGGGCCGAAACCCCGTTTGGCCAGAAAGTAATCTTCCGGGCTGGTGTTGCTCCGCCGGGCGCACCAGATGCCGATGATGATCATCGCTATCAGGTAAGCGCCAATCCCGACAAGAGTCTGCATGTCAGTAATCATTTTTGCTCTCCTTTTAATGAACCGGACTTTAGAACTTTTCGAATCCTTGTTATAATAAACTGTCTCATAGTACAAAAACAATGCAGTCTATTCTATAGGAGAATTGAGGAGATTATATGGGAAGAATAAAAAGCGCCCTGGAAATTGCCCTGGAGCGGACAGAATCGGTTAAAGGCAATAAAGAAAGCATCAACCGGCATGAAGCAAAGGCCAGGGGGAAACGGCTTGCCAATCAGTATCTTAGCGAAGGGATCAGCCTTGAAGCTGAAATAAAGAAGGCTCCCAAGGATGAACAGGAAAGTCTCAAACAGGGGATCTTCGATGTGCTTTCCGGCATGATAAAACTCCCTGTAGAGGAGGAGGATCTTAAACGGCTTGAAACGGTAGGAAAGGGCCTTTCCCTGCTTGTCAATAATAACCGCTTTACGGGCCTCTACAAACAGCTTAGGGAGGCTCTTTCCCGCTACCTCCAGGAAACCGTCCAGTACGAAGAAGCCATTGTCCGGCAGTATGAGCCAAAACTCCGCCAGAAGGAAGAGGAACTCTCCCGCCGCATGGGCCGTCAGATCCGGCTGGATCCCTTTCAGGATCCGGAGTTCGTTGCCTTCTACAACCAGCACATGAACGCCCTCAAGGACAAATACCAGGCTGTCGCCAGCCAGGTACGGGAAGAAGCGGCGGCCCTATTCGATAAAACAGGAACAAGTTGACTCAAGGAGCATTTACCATGGCTTTTGTTAAGGAACAAAACCGTTTGATGTACCGTTACGATGCGGAAAAACTCGTCATTGAGCCCTGGGGGGAAAACAGCTTCAGGGTGAGATCCACCAAGCTGGCGGAGATGCCGGGCTGTACGGAGAAGGCGGGGCTTGATTCGGGCAATACCGATGACTGGGCTTTGCTGCCGCAGAAATCCTGCAATACGGATATAAAAATAAGCGATGAGGGCGCTTCAATAAAAAACGGAAAGATCGAAGCAAAAATTTCCAAAATCGGGCAGATCAGGATCTATAACCAGAAAGGAGAACTCCTCCTCAACGAATATCTCCGCAGCCGCCTTGACATTAAAGACAGGACCTACAGTTCCCTTGAACTTGAAGCCCGCGAATTCAAACCGATAATCGGCGGGGATTACGAAGTTACCCTGAGGCTTGAATCCGTGAATGCCGGTGAAAGGATCTACGGCATGGGGCAGTATCAGCAGCCCTGGCTTAACCTTAAGGGAATGGAACTGGAACTGGCGCATCGCAACTCCCAGGCTTCCGTTCCCTTTATGATTTCAAACCTCGGTTACGGTTTTCTCTGGAACAATCCTGCTGTCGGCAGAGTCAGTTTCGGAAAAAATGTGATGACATGGTATGCGAAATCTTCCAAAAAGCTTGACTACTGGATCACTGCCGGGGATACTCCCGCGGAAATTGAGGAGACATACGCCGGGGCAACAGGAACGGCGCCGGTGATGCCCGGTTATGCGATGGGTTTCTGGCAGTGCAAACTCCGCTACCAGACTCAGGAGGAGCTTCTGCAGGTTGCCCGGGAATACAAAAAACGCGGGCTTCCCATATCGGTAATTGTCGTAGACTTTTTCCACTGGCCCCTGCAGGGCGAATGGAAATTCGATCCTGTCTACTGGCCCGATCCGGCTTCCATGATAAAAGAATTGAAAGACATGGGGATAGAACTCATGGTCTCCATCTGGCCCACCGTGGACAGGAGAAGCGAAAACTGGAATGAGATGATAGAAAAGGGCCTCTTAATCCGTACCGAAAGGGGTTTTCGCATCGGTATGGACTTCCAGGGGAATACGATTCACTACGATGCCACCAATCCCGAGGCCAGGGACTATGTATGGAAGAAGGCCAAACAGAATTACTACGACAAGGGGGTGAGGATCTTCTGGCTTGACGAGGCGGAACCTGAATACTCTGTCTATGACTTTGAAAACTACCGGTATCATCTGGGCCCGGATGTCCAGATCGGTAACGTGTATCCTTTGATGTATGCAAAAACATTCTTTGACGGTATGAAGGCTGCGGGACAGAAAAATATCGTCAACCTTCTCCGCTGCGCCTGGGCGGGAAGCCAGCGTTACGGCGCTCTGGTCTGGTCGGGCGATATTCATTCTACCTTTGAAAGTTTCCGCAATCAGGTAGCCGCAGGGCTCAACATGGGTCTTGCCGGCATCAGTTGGTGGACTACCGATATAGGCGGCTTCTTCGGCGCTGAAGTAACGGATCCCCATTTCCACGAGCTGTTGATCCGCTGGTTCCAGTGGGGATGCTTCTGCCCGGTGATGCGGCTCCACGGCTACCGGGAACCAATCAAGCCGCAGCACGGTACTACCGGAGGGGCCGCATGCCGTTCCGGTGCGGACAACGAAGTCTGGTCTTATTCCGATGAGGTGTACGAAGTCTGTAAAAGATACCTGTTCCTGCGGGAGAAGCTCAAACCCTACATTGAAAAGATCATGCAGGCGGCCCATGATAAGGGGACGCCGGTTATAAGGCCCCTGTTCTACGACTTCCCCCGGGACAAGACCGCTTGGGAAATCGAAGACGCATATATGTTCGGCCCCGATTATCTTGTGGCGCCGGTACTCTACGAGGGCCTCAGGGAACGGGAGGTCTATCTGCCGTCGGGAGCCGCATGGACAAACGCCTGGACGGGCGAAAGTTTTGAGGGCGGACGCATTGTTACTTCTTCGGCGCCTCTTGACATTATTCCTGTCTTCTGCAGGGATTCTGCGAAATTACCTTTATAAATGAGATAAGGAAGAACCATGAAATTCAGGGACGGGTACTGGGAAATAAAGGAAGGGGTAAAGAATCTCAACCTTGTTGAGGTGTTTGATGCTGTAAAGACGGAAAGCACTCTTACCGTATATACGGCAACAAAAAAAATTGCAGGCCGCGGCGACTCGGTAAGCGCCATACTGCTTACCATGGAATTCAGCTCCCCCATGCCGGATGTCATCCGGGTGCGGATGTATCACCACAAAGGCGCCGCAGAGCGAAGTCCGGTATTCGCCCGGCCTCCTTCCCGTGCCGATCATGTAAAAACGGAGACCGGCGGCGAAGAGTATGTGTTCTCCGCAGCTTCCCTGTCGCTGTGTATACCAAGATCGGGGCCCTGGCGGGGCATCTTTGAAAGGAACGGGAAGAAACTCACCGAGATACTGGGAAGGCAGTCAGGCTGTTTCTCCGTTCAGGGAAGAGGAAACTTCACGGCCCAGTACCTTAAACTCACGGTAGGAGAGGCGGTTTACGGTCTTGGCGAACGCTTCGGCCATTTTGTCAAAAACGGTCAAACTGTGGACACATGGAACGAAGACGGAGGGACTGCCAGCGAGCAGGCTTATAAATGTGTCCCCTTCTATATTACAAACAGGGGCTATGGCGTCTTTGTATCCAATCCCGGCCGGGTTTCCTTTGAAGCGGCCTCGGAAGTTGTAAGCGCCGTTCAGTTTTCCGTGCCCGGCGAAATGATCGACTACTATGTCATTGCCGGAGACAGCCTGCATGATGTACTGCGGAATTACACCGCCATTACCGGCAGGCCCGCACTTCCTCCTCCCTGGTCATTCGGGCTCTGGCTCTCGACTTCCTTTACCACCGACTACGATGAAAAAACGGTAACCCGTTTTATTGACGGCATGGCGCGGCGGAAACTGCCCCTCTCGGTGTTTCACTTCGATTGTTTCTGGATGAAGGGCTGCCGGTGGGTGGATTTTGAATGGGACAGGGACATGTTTCCCGATCCCGCAGGAATGCTGCGGCGGCTCAGGGAGAAGGGATTGAAAATCTGCGTATGGATCAATCCCTATGTGGCGCAGAAATCTCCCCTTTTTGATGAAGGCATGGAAAAAGGCTTCCTTGTCAAAAAAGCCAACGGGGATGTATGGCAATGGGATCGCTGGCAGAGCGGCATGGGCCTTGTGGACTTTAGCAATCCCGAAGCGGCAGCCTGGTACAGGGACAAACTGAAGAAACTCCTTGATATGGGGGTGGATTGTTTCAAGACCGATTTCGGCGAACGCATTCCGGTAGAGGTCGTGTGGCATGACGGTTCGGATCCGGAAAAGATGCACAACTACTACACGTACCTCTACAACAAAACCGTATTCGGCCTCCTGGAAGAGACAAGGGGCACAGGAGAGGCGATAGTCTTTGCCCGTTCCGCCACCGCCGGGGGCCAGCAGTTTCCGGTTCACTGGGGAGGCGACTGCGCCGCCACTTATGAATCCATGGCAGAAACACTGCGGGGCGGCCTCTCAGTGAGTCTGTGCGGCTTTGGTTTCTGGAGCCACGATATTTCGGGATTCGAGCAGACCGCGAGCGCGGATCTCTTCAAGCGCTGGGTGGCTTTCGGCCTCCTCTCTTCCCATTCAAGGCTCCACGGAAACCAGAGTTACCGTGTGCCCTGGAATTTTGATGAGGAAGCCTCCGATGTACTCCGTTTCTTTACAAATCTCAAGTGCGCTCTTATGCCCTATCTCTGGCAGGCGGCAATAGTTTCCCACAGGGAAGGCATCCCCATGCTCAGGGCCATGGTTCTGGAATACCCCGACGATCCGGCCTGCGTGTATCTGGACAGGCAGTATTTCCTGGGCCCCAATCTCCTGGTCTCTCCTGTATTCAGCGAAGACGGAAAGGCGGACTACTACCTTCCCCCGGGCCGCTGGACCAACATTATCTCCGGCGAAGTTATCGAAGGAGGTCTCTGGAAGCAGGAACGCCACGGCTACATGAGCCTCCCGCTCCTGGCCCGGCCTTCTTCGGTGATTCCCTTCGGCAGCAACATCGAAAGGCCCGACTATGATTACGGCGACGGCGTCTGTTTCCATGTCTTTGAAATGGAGGAGGACATAAAAACCGAAACGGAGGTCTCCGATTCGAAGGGCGAAGTTTCCCTGAAACTTGAAGTATGCAGAGACGGCGGCAGTATCCGTGCGGAGGCGGGGGCAGAGGGAAACTGGAAGCTTCTTCTCCGTAACATACACCAATGGAAATCCATTAAAGGCGGTGAAGGAAAAGATACGGAACAGGGCCTGCTTGCCGAGGCAAAGGACAAAACTATTTCGATAGAGCTTTAGACAGGCGGTAGAAATTCCGTAGATCGCCGGACACGCCGGTTCGGGGGCCTTTCAGTTTCAGCGCAACAGGTTCCATGTAGAGGAGCTTCTTTCCATAAAAGCCCAGCCTTAAAAAGAGGCCCTCTTCTCCCCCATTGGTACCGTCCATGCCCGCAAATACAAAGTTGCCCAGAGACCAGAACACGGGCCTGTTGTGTACCCATTCAAAACCCTGTACCACGTGGGGATGGGAACCGATGATAAGATCCGCTCCTGCTTCGGCAAGCCCTGTATAGTATTCCCGGGTAAGTCCGTCGGGCGCAAAAGTCCATTCGCTGCCTCCGTGGAAAAGCACGATATTGAAGACATTCTCTCCGCCGGCGGAGAGTTTTTCCTTCAGCAATTCCATGCCGCCGCGGCCGGCGAAGAGAATTCCCGGCCTTTCTTCCCCTGCGGCGGCGGCGGCCCCGTCCCAGCCGCTCCGTTCCCTGGGATATGAGGCAATGCCGTAAACCCTGATCTCCGCAATGCCGGCTTCCGTCTTCATCACAAAGGGTGCGGCCGCGGCGTTAATGTCGCTTCCGGCGCCAAGTACGCCGGCCCCGCCCTCCTCCAGGTACGCAAGGCTGTCCAGAAAACCTTCCTCCCCATAATCGAAGACATGGTTGTTTGCCAGAAGCACGGCGTCAATGCCCGCGGCGGCAAGGGCGGAAGCGCAGCGGGGATCGAAACGGAAATTGTAGGCCTTCTCCGTCCTGGAACCTCGTCCGGTAAGCGCCCCTTCAAGGTTCAGCAGGGCAAGATCGGCCTCCGCCAGCAGGGATGCCGTTTCCCCGAAAATGCCGGAGGGCCCTTCACGGAGGAGTATCTCTCCTGAACCTCTTCCCAGCATCAGATCCCCTGCCGAAGCTATCCAGAACAGAGAAGGCTTTTCTTGCGGCGTTTCTTTCGGTGCGGACCGCAGGAATTCCGTCAGGGCCGCGGCCTTTTCTTCAATCCGCACCCGCCTTTGCGGCCGTTCCTTCCCTTCCGCCCTGCATTCCGGCGATACGGAAACGGTCTTGACCAGGGGATACGCCTCATCGTTTACCGTAAGGCCGTCTACCCGCAGGGCGACACGGGGCGGTACAAGATCCTCAAGCCTGACAAGATCCTCATCCCCTGCAAGGCAGGCTTCTGTTTCCGTTGTAGTGCGGCCTTCCAGAGGATCCTCCGCGGGAAGGTACCAGGTTCTTGAAAGAACGATGCCTTCCGTTTCCTTCCCCCAGGTCTGGCGGAGCCGGATAACTATTGAAGGCTCTTCCTCCCCCTTCTCCATGGTCAGCCCCATGGCATGCAGATCGTCTTCCTTCAGGATCCTTTCCAGCCAATGCCGTTCCTTCTCAAGCCCGCCGGCAGCTTCACGAGGAAGAATAGCAATACTGTCATACTTTTCCCGGCATGAAAACAGGAACAGACAGACAGGAATGAAAAAAAGCGGCCTTATGCGCCGTGTCATTTTAGCCTTCCTGTTCCTGATAGTTGCGGATCAGCACTTCCTGCACAGCCCCGCGGCCGGAAGCGGAAGAATTGATACTCCTTCCTGCACTGACAGGAATAATATGAAACCCATAGGACTCATAGAGTCTGCGGATAAGGAGGGTATCGGAATTGCTCTCAAGGCATTTTACACCCCGGCTGCCCAGACGGACAAACAGATCCCGGAGCCGTTCCTGTTCCCCTTCATCAAAACCGCCCGCCTGATAGGAGGTAAATGAAGTACTGCTGATCCTCTGGTAGGGAGGATCGAGATACACAAAGGAATCACTGTCCGCGGCGGAAAGGGCTGTTTCAAAATCAGCATTCATGATGACAATATCACTTTCTTTAAGATACGCGCTTATACTGCGGAGCAGCCCGGCTTCACAGATTGCAGGATTCCTGTATCTTCCCATGGGAACATTAAATTCGCCCCGCAAGTTCACCCGGTAAAGACCGTTGTAACAGGTCTTGTTAAGGTATATTAAACGGGCCGCCTTCTGTACATCATTCAGTTTGCCGAAACTTTCCCCGTCCCTGTCCATGTTCCGGATTTCGTAATAGTATTTTTCACCGTGATTTTTTGCATGGGTTTCAAGAATCCCGATCAGATCTTCGGCGGAATCTCTGATGATCCTGTAGGCAGGCATCAACTCTGCGTTACTGTCGTTAATCACCGCACGGCGGGGCATGAGATCGAAAAAGACGGCCCCCGCCCCCAGGAAGGGCTCATGGTAGGTACGGCGGGAAAAGTCCCGGGGAAACTGCTCGCGGATACGCGGCAGCAGAGCCCGCTTGCCTCCGGCCCATTTTACAAAAGGCCGCAGGAGCCGGTTTTCTTTCATTGCTCCATTATATGCAAAAGAGGCCGGAAAAACCATTGTATCTGAGCTTGTTCCAAAAACTGAAGTTTCGGAACAGCCTCATCTATTTCAAATTTTGGACATCGCCATTGACAAATAGATGAACAGGGCTGATTATTGAGTAGGCAAATTTAATCCCGGTCAAAGGAGTCTTACATGCTTATAGGTATCGATCCGGTCATAAGTCCGGAACTCTTGGACGCTCTTTTCCGCATGGGTCACGGGGACGAACTCGTACTGGCGGATGCATTCTTTCCTGGAGACAGTTGCAATTCGCGGGTCATCCGGGCTGACGGTATAAGGATTCCCGCCCTGCTGGAAGGAATCCTCAAACTCATCAATCTGGATTATGCGGTTCCCCGTCCCGTCATAATGATGGCGCCCCATGGCAGCGACACCCTGGATCCCGCTGTGGAGACTTCCTACAGGGCAATCATAGACCGGATCTGGCCGGGAACCCCCGGTACGGAATTCATAGACCGTTTTGAATTCTATGAGCGGACAAAAAAGGCTTATGCCGTGCTCATGACCGGGGAAACGGTAAAATACGGAAATATTATTCTTAAAAAGGGTGTTATCCCTGTAAAAAACAAATAAGGCCGTTCCCAAACGTCAAATTGAGGAACAGTCCGGATAAAACAGCATCGGAGGAAGAAAATGGCGAATTTATCAAGTCTCGTAATGAACAAACCGGAAAATCGTTTCCAGGGAGCCGTACCCAAGATCGGTATCCGGCCGGCTATCGACGGCAGGCGCAGAGGAGTAAGGGAATCTCTGGAAGAACCTACCATGAATATGGCAAAAGCGGCGGCAAAACTTATCAGTGAAAATTTGAGGCATCCCAACGGTATGCCCGTGGAGTGCATCATCGCCGATTCCTGCATAGGCGGAGTAGCGGAAGCTGCGGCCTGCCAGGACAAATTCACCCGTGAAAACGTGGGAATCACCCTCTCGGTAACCCCCTGCTGGTGCTATGGTTCGGAAACCATGGACATGGATCCCATGACGATCAAGGCAGTCTGGGGCTTCAATGGTACCGACCGTCCCGGAGCGGTGTATCTGGCTGCGGTTCTGGCGGCCCATTCCCAGAAAGGACTCCCTGCCTTTGGCATCTACGGACGCGATGTTCAGGACATGTCTACTATCAGCGCCATTCCGGGGGACGTGAAAGACAAGATTCTCCACTTTGCCCGCTCTGCCCTGGCAGCGGTGTGGATGAGGGGTAAAAGTTACCTCTCTATCGGATCGGTGTCCATGGGTATCGCCGGTTCAATCACCAATGCGGATTTCTTCCAGGAGTACCTGGGAATGCGCAACGAATACGTGGACATGAGCGAACTTGTCCGGCGCTTTGAAGAGAAGATCTATTCCGAAGCGGAATACAAACGGGCCTTGGCCTGGGCCAAAGAGAACTGCAAAGAAGGTCCGGACAAGAACCCGCCCAAGGAACAGCACAGCCGCCGCCGCAAGGACGAAGTCTGGAAAACCTGCGTTAAAATGGCAATCATCGTCAGAGACCTCATGGTGGGAAAC
>JAIRXN010000014.1 GCA_031268245.1 Treponema sp.
CCCCGGCCCCCAGGATTACGGTATGACCGGAGAGGTAAAGATATTGACCTATACCATCAAGGAGTTGATGTAGGGTTCTCCCGGCATTAATATTCCCCTTTTTCCCTCATTCACGATTATTACCCTCTTGCTATGCCCCAAAGTCATGCTTTATTCTGATTTAACCGGAGATTCCCGGGTCTAAATCCCGGAGGGCCGAGGGAGCCTATAAAGGAGGGTATATTTGAAACCATTCATCGACAAGGATTTCCTCCTTCCCGGCGAGTGCGCGGTCAGACTTTACCATGAAGCTGCTGCGGGGGAACCTGTCTTTGATTATCATTGCCACCTCAAGGCGGAAGATATCGCCCTGGATCGGCGTTTTTCCAATCTGGCCGTCCTCTGGCTGGGGGAAAACCGCTATGGCGACCATTACAAGTGGCGGGCGATGCGGGCCAACGGGATCGATGAAGAACTGGTTTCAGGCAATGCCGATCCCTACGATAGATTCATGGCCTGGGCCGCTACGGTTCCGGCCCTGCTGGGCAATCCTCTCTACCACTGGACTCATCTCGAATTGCAGCGTTATTTCGATATTTATGAGCCCCTCAGCCCGGCAAGCGCCCCCGCAATCTGGAAAGCGGCGAATGAAAAACTGGAAAAAGAAAGCGGGCTTTCCGTCTGCGGAATCCTGAAAAAATTCAGGGTCTATGCCCTGGGTACCACCGATGATCCTGCGGATAGTCTTGAATGGCACCGGAAGCTTCGTACTGAGGGCAAAACAGAAACTATGGTTCTTCCGTCTTTCAGACCGGATAATGTCATTAACATTGAAAAACCCGGTTTCCCGCAGTATATTACCCGGCTGGGAAAGGCGGCAGGCAGAAACATTGACTCTTTTGAAGATCTTCTGCTTGTATTGAAGGAGAGAGTTGACTTCTTTGACCGTGAAGGCTGCTGTTCCAGCGATCACGGGCTTGAATATATTCCCTGGCCGGCAGGCGTTACCGTTCCGGGAAAACCGGATGAAGCGGCCTGGGAAGATGAAGCAGGGCGGATCTTTGCCGCTGCCCTGGCAGGCAAGGCGCCCGGCGCGGCGGAAGGCGAATTATGGAAGAGCAAAATTCTTACCTGTCTTGCAGGTTTCTATGCGGAAAAAGGCTGGGCAATGCAGCTTCATCTTTCCGCAATCAGAGACGTCAACTCCAGGGCGGCCGGGCTTCTGGGGTCTGATACAGGCCACGATGCGGTACACGATTACAGTGTTTCTGCGAAGCTTTCGGCTTTTCTGGATTACTGTAACAGCAGGGACGCCCTCCCCAAAACAATTCTCTACAGCCTCAACCTGAAAGACTTCTATCCTCTTGCAAGTATCATGGGCTGCTTTCAGGGGAATGCATCCTCAGGGGGAAGGGCCCTTCCCGGCAAAATGCAGCTTGGTTCATCCTGGTGGTTTCTGGATCATATCGACGGCATGGAAGCGCAGATGCGAATCCTGGCCAATACGGGACTCCTTTCCCGCTTCATCGGAATGCTCACCGATTCAAGGAGTTTTCTTTCTTACCCCCGCCATGAATACTTCCGCCGGATCCTTTGCAGGATTCTTGGCGCCTGGATGGAAGAGGGTGAAATCCCTGCGGATTATGAGATGGTAAAGGCCATGGTACGGGATATTTCTTTTGGTAATGCAAAAAATTATTTTTTAAACAAGGGGAGCTATTCCAAAATTTGACATTTTGAAACAGTCTCGAAGGATAGAAATATGGATCAGGCAGCGCCGGTTCCCAGAGAGGGAAAAAAAATATTTTTTCTTTACCCTCATAGTGTCATAAAGGACGAAATGCTGGATGTTCTCATCATGGCGGGCTTTGAAACATATATCGCCGCCGATGCGGGCCGGACTCTAAGGCTGCTGGAAAAATTTTCCGGTTCGTTCCTCTTTATAAACATTGATGAACATTTCACGGAAAAAGAATGGGAAGCGTACATCCGTTCCATACAGGAAGGGGCCGCTACCAAAAATTCCCTCATCGGCATACTCTCCTACAATCAGGATACAAAGCTGATGCAGAAATATCTGATGGAAATGCAGATCCAGTGCGGTTATATTCAACTCAAGCTGGGCTTACAGGCCAGCACAAAGATCATCCTTGGCGCGCTGGCGGCAAACGAAGCCAAAGGCCGCCGTAAATACATCCGG
Organism: Treponema sp.; assembly: GCA_031268245.1. Lineage (GTDB taxonomy): Bacteria > Spirochaetota > Spirochaetia > Treponematales > Breznakiellaceae > JAIRNJ01. The sequence goes on from JAIRXN010000014.1 coordinate 2,180, forward strand.
GCCGATTGTGAAGATGATGTATACGCTACCCTGAATTTCAGGGATGCCAATCAGGTGTTTCAGGGGAAAATTTTCGACATCAGCTCCGCGGGCATTGCCGCACGTATAGATAAGCTGGGGGAAAAGGCGGCAAACACGGTGATCAAGGAGGTGCAGCTGAAACTTCACGGGAACCTTGTCATGACCGATACAATTGTCATGGGCAAACGCCGGGACGATGTCAATGTTTATGTTCTGCTCTTCGATCCCAACCGCCTAACCCGGGAAGGCAAGCTGGCAATCCATCACTATATAAAGCAGTGCCTGCAGAAGTACATTGACAGCCTGAAGGTATAAAACGGCTTTAAGGCCAAGGAGGCGCTGAGTGCGAACCTTAAGCTCCTCCCTTCTTCAGCTTTTCCGCTACTTCACTGCCCTTCTGTATGGTTTCAAAACAGAGTTCCTGCTGGATTCCGGAGGCATCCCGGTAAAAAATTATCAGAACCGGAGGGCGGGCAAAAAGCAAACGCCTCCACCAGGACTTTTCAAGGCGGACTCCGGCAGTAACAATGCTGTCATTGGGTATAAACAGTTCCCTTTCCTTAGGCGGTTCTCCGCCGGACATGATTCTTGTCAGGGCAGTCATCCAGCCTTCGCCGGGGAGGTGAAGAAAACGGAAGCCCCCGGAGGTGGCGACTATAAGCCCCCAGAGGCCTGCCTGGGGAATCTCCGCAAAGTCCTGCCAGCCCGAAAGGTAACGCCCCAGCGTCTGGCCCAGCACCTTTTCGCCGTATTTGGCTTCATAATCGGCCCAAAATTCCTCAGGCCCCTTTGATTTTTTCATATCAGTATTCAATGCTCCTTACGGCTACAACATCTATCCCCATGCCTTTCCAGTTTGTAATGATTCTGTCACCGGTCTTTACGGGAAGCTTTACCCCTGTCTTGTAAATATCCGAAAGAAGTTCGTCGATCTTGTCCTTGGGGCAGGCAACGGCGCTTTTTACAGGAAGACGCCGCGGTGCATAGAGGCTCCGCTTTTTTACATCCTCCGGAACAGTATCAATGAGGCAGGTCGCCGTAACAATACGTTTTGGAGAACAAATCTCCTCACGGGCATAAGCGGCGCCGCGTGGGCAGCGGTTACCGCTGATATTCAGGACAGGAAGTCCGTCTTCACCCGGAGGGCCTTCCTCAACGGTCAGCGAACATCCGATGGGGCAACTGATACAGGTTAAATTTTTCATGTCTCAATCCTAATTTGTGTCTGCATTAAAGTTGTTCAATAACCCCGGTTATTGAACAAGTCCATTATAGACGGACTCTAAGTAATGCTGAATTCCAGCACAGATTCCGTACTGTAGCGTATATTCTCAAGGTCTTTTGGCCCGAACCGTACATTGATCATCTCGGAAGGCTGCACATGGCTGTGCTTTATGCTCTTGATGATCTGGTTATCCAGCCTGAGTTCCAGTACCGCATCGTTTTTGACGATGAGGGAACGCAGATATATCTTGTTTTCCCCATGGGGATTCAGCTTGCCGGGATTCACATAACGGACATTGGCGCCCGGCTTAATGCGGAACTGGGTTCCCATGCGGCTGCCCTTGAGCCATTCCGCGGCATGGCGGCCCGCGGCCCGCGCTTCCTCGGCTACCCAGTCCACAAGATCGTGCACATGAAGCACATTGCCGCAGGCAAAGATCCCTTCCACATTGGTCATCAGAGCCGCATCAACCAAGGGGCCTCCGGTGGTACTGCTGAGTTCAACCCCCGCTTCCTTGGAAAGCTCGTTTTCCGGCACAAGTCCTACCGAAAGGAGCACCGTATCACAATCGATGCGGAAACGCTTCTCCGGAACAAGAGCGCCGTTTTCCATAGGGCTTATCTCAACTCCTTCAACACGATCGTTTCCAAAGATGGCGGTAGTCTGGGAGGAAAGATAGAGGGGAATATTAAAATCATGAAGACACTGAACAATGTTCCTGGTAAGGCCCGAAGGATACGGCATTATCTCTACTACCGCCTTCACCCTGCATCCTACCCATCTCATGCGCCGGGCCATGATAAGACCGATGTCGCCGGAACCTATGATTACAATTTCCCTGCCGGGGATATAGCCTTCGATGTTTACAAGCCGCTGGGCAAGACCTGCGGTATAGACTCCCGCGGGCCTTGAACCGGGAATACGCACATTGCCCCGGTTACGTTCCCTGCAGCCCATGGCAAGGACAAGCGCCCGGCTTGAAATTTTTAAGACCCCGTAATCGGGAGACACACAGAATATCTCTTTACCGCCAGGACGAGGGGCGACATCCGTGACGGTGGTATTAAGGTATATGGAAATTTTTGACTTCAGCGCCTTTTCCACAAAGCGTTCCGCAAATTCCGGGCCGGTAAGCTCTTCCTTAAATTCGTGGAGGCCGAAACCATTGTGGATACACTGCATCAGGATCCCCCCGAGGTGATCCTCCCTCTCCACAAGGGCAGTGGAAAAGCCGGCCCCCTCCAGTTCCAGGGCTGCCGCCATGCCTGCCGCCCCTCCGCCGATTACAACTGCATCATACTGTAGATCCTTCATTGGTCTTTCCTTAGGGTAACTCTGCTTCCAGAAGACGACTTGTCCCGCCGTGTTTGGTAACCTCGTTCCAGGAGAGGCCTGTTTCCCGCATGATAATCTTTATTATCTTGTAGGTACAAAAGCCGCCCTGACAGCGGCCCATCTGGGCACGGGTAAAATACTTTACCCCGTCAAGCGTGTAATGCCCCAGCCTGATCGCCTGCACTATTTCCGCTTCACTCACCTGCTCGCAGCGGCAAACAATGTTTCCCCAGGCAGGATCCCTGGCGATAAGTTCATCCAGTTCAAAGGGCGAAAGCTCCCTGGCGCGGGGCCTGTCGGAAACAAAGGGATCCCAGCCGCTCTTTTCGGTAAGGGAAAGCCCCATCCCCTTGAGAAGATCTTTGACATACTCTCCGATGGCAGGGGAAGCGGTAAGACCGGGACTTTGAATCCCCGCAACCTGTACAAAATTCGGCGCCTTTTTGGAGGGCTCTATGTAGAAATCTTCTTCCAGCGCGGGCCTGAGTCCCGCAAAACTGGTGATAACATCATTACGGCTCAGGGCAGGGATCATGGCCTTGCCGGATTCCAGAATTTCTTCAAGGCGTTCGGTGGTGGTGGAAAAATCAGTTTTACTGTCAACGGCATCCGCTGTAGGCCCGACAAGAACAGTGCCTTCCACCGTGGGAATCACCAGCATACCCTTGGAGACCGATGTGGGCACGGGGAACACTACCCTGCCGGGTCTGGCCTTGCTGAGTTTATCCATGAGGAAGTATTCACCCTTGCGGCCCTTGATGCTGAATTCTTCACCGCCGAAAATCCGGGAAACCTCATCGGCAAAGAGGCCGGCCGCATTGACGGCATAACGGGCCCTGATTGTTCTGCCGTCTTCGGCATGGATGATCCAGCGGGAAGCGCCCTGAACGGTATCTTCCTTTTTGAACTCAGCGGAATTGACCTTGAAGACGGTAAAGAGATGAACTCCGTTCTTTATGGCCGATTCCACAAGCGCAAAGACAAAACGGTAAGGCTCTATTATTCCGCCGCCGGGCGCATAGAGGCCGCCTGCCACATCGGAAGAAAGTTTGGGTTCCAGTTCCAGCATCCGTTCCCTGGAACAGAGTTCTATACCGATAACTCCGTTCTCCACACCCTGTCTGTAGAGGTGCTCCACAGACTTCATCTCGTCTTCGTGAAGGGCCGCAACGATGATACCGCAGCGCCTGAAGGGAAAATCCAGTTCCCGGCGGAGCTGATCGAACATCAGATTACCCTGGATTTCGAGCCGCGCCTTGAGATACTTCTTGTTGTGATGAAAACCGCCGTGGACTATTCCCGAGTTGGCCTTGGAAGTACCAAAGGACACATCCGCGGATTTTTCCAGTATGGCAACTTTGATATTGTACGCCGAGAGCCGCCTGGCAATGTTTGCCCCGGAAACACCGCAGCCGATGACTGCCGCATCGTATTCTTCGACAGGAGAAGGCGGATTATAGTTTTGAATCTGCAGGGTAAGCATAAAACCTCTCTCTTTCAACTATATATATTCAGGACGAAAAAATCTATAATGGGCTATGGCTGGTTTTGATGTCTCTCTGCCCTGGGCGATCCTTTCCCCTGCCGGAATAAAGGCGGCTGAAAGCGCCGCCGCGGATATTTCCCGTTATATCGATCTCCTCCGTCTCAAGACCGGGAAGGGCCTGCCGCCGCCAAAGGTGATTGACGCCAACGGGCCTGCCCCGGATGATTCGGTTCCCATCATCCTCCTTGCCTCTCAGGGAGGCAGCCTCGACCGGAACGGTTTTACCTGGCGCGCCGGGAGGGAACGGATAGAGATCTACGGTGATTCCGACAGGGGACTGTGCCGGGGAGTCTATAACTTTCTCGGGGCGCTGGGCATACGCTGGCCTTCCCCGGAAAGCGAAGAAATCCCTTCCCCTCCTTCGCGGGACGGCCTTACAGGCAGCGAATATCCCCTTGCTTCCGACAGGGCATATACGTCCTCTTCTGTTGATTTTTGGGAACGTAAACGATTTCTCCTCAGGAAGGGTGAAAACCTGAAGAAACAGGAACTCCTTATCCGCTGGGCGGCCCGTACAGGTCAGGACGCACTGGTAGTTTCACTGCTGGAGAAAAGAATTCCGCCTGCGGCTGAACGTTATGCCTTTGTTGTTGAACGGGGAGGCCATGAAATTTCCCTTCTTGTACCCCGCCGGCTTTTCCTTTTCAAACGGAGACTTTTCGCCATGGCAGGAGGCAAACGGGTAAAGCGGCGCCACTTCTGCCCTACAGATCCGGATACCGGACAGGTAATTGCCGGGGAAGGAAAGATCCTTTTCTCCGCCGCGTTGGCCGCCTTCAAAACCCGGGGCCCCGGAAAAAACACGGCGCCCTACAGTCTCATTGTCAACCTCTGGCCTGACAGAGACGCTGCGGATCAATGGTGTTCCTGCCCGGCGTGCCGGGCCTTCAGTGCACAGGAGCAGTACTCCATGGCGGTCAACATAGCGGCGGATACGCTTTCACAGCTCGATCCGGAAGCGAAGATCGGCTTCCTTATCCCTCCCGTGCCGGAGGACGAAGCTCTGCCCAAAAAGGGAATCCCGCTGCGCAGCAATATTGTGATCCTGGCCGGGCTTTAGCCGCTCCGGCGCTCCGGCTGCTCCCCGGCTTCGACTACAAGACCTTCCCGGGCCATCATAACTTCCATGCTTGTCTTGCCGGCAATCTTTCCGCGGTATTCCTGTTCCAGGCTTTCGAGTGTATTGTCTTCCCGGTTCGGATCGTGGTGAAACAGTACAAGTTTTTTAACTTTTGACTTATTTGCGGTATTTATCGCATGTTCATAGGAAGTGTGGCCCCAGCCGATCTTTCCGTTCCGGTATTCTTTTTCGCTGTACTGAGTATCGTGAATAAGTACATCCGCCTTGTAGAAAAAACGGAGAAGTTTTTCATTCTCTTCTTTGGCCGCCTGCTCTCCCTCAATGGCAGTTCCCTCATCATAATCCGGATCTGCCGGATCGGTAGGAAAGAGGTTCCGGTACGGCTCGTTATCGTAAACGGTAACAATGGAAGAACCCTGATATTCAAAACGGTAACCGAGACAGGAGATAGGATGATTAAGATACTTGGTGATGACCTTGAGGCCGTCCCCCAGATCCATGCTGGTTTCCTGCAGGCGATCATACTGAATAGCGGCGGAAAGTTCATTCAGCCGTATGGGCCAGTAACGGTAGGAAAGCTGCGCACCCAGAATCGACTCCAGGGTATCATCCTCGTAGGAAACGGGTCCCCTGATCCGCAGTTTTGTCGTAGGAATAAACAGCGGCGTAAACATGGGAAACCCCATGATATGATCCCAATGGGTATGGGAAATAAAGATATCCGTATCAATGGGGCCTTCTCTAAAATCATTTTTCATGAGGAAGTCACCCAGAGGCTTTATACCCGTCCCCAGATCCACAATAACAAGCCGTTTATCCGCCCGGATCTCCAGACAGGAAGTGTTCCCGCCGAATTTAACGGTAGCAGGCCCCGGACAGGGAATTGAACCCCGTACTCCCCAGAATTTTACCGATAACATTATAACCTCAGGAAAATCTGTGCTTTTTCAATTTCTTCAAGCACGGTTTTTTCAATGCCGTCAAATACATCACGGTCCACTCCCAGCGTTCCCCAGACGGCAGGATCGATTTTTTCAGGGAAGCGGTCACCGGAAAAACCTATTTCCTGCAGTGAAGCAAAACGGTTGGCGGCAATGATACTACAGAGAATATCCCTGTGGGAGCCTGTATAGTCTGAATAGTTATGATGAAACATGATTGCCTCTCCCACCGCTCCTTCCAGCCGCCATGCCTTGACAACGAGAGCCCCGGCGCCGCAGTGGTCAATGCCCAAATTCCGCTCTTCCGCCCTGTTGAGGGGGATACGTTCCCTGTCGGCGGCGCCTACGGTCGAAAGGTAGTTCCGGGCCAGAAGCGCATTCAGGGGAATTTTCCCGATATCGTGCAGTAATCCTGCGGTAAAATATTCTTCAATTTGCCTGCTGTCAACATTCCGGTGTTTCGCCAGATATTTTGAGGTTACTCCCACGCAGAGGGAATGCCGCCAGAATGCTTCCATGTTGATCCCCTGGACCGTTTTCCGGGAAGACAGGTTGCTCATAACCGCGGTTGAGAGAGCCAAATTCTTTACCGTGTTGATACCCAGCATGATAATGGCCCGTACCAGACTTGTTACCTGCTGACCCATGCTGTAGTAGGCGCTGTTGATAAGCTTGAGTACACGGGCTACCAGAACCGGATCAAGGGAGATTACGTGGTTCAGGTCTGCGGGACTTGTCTGCGGATTGTTGCAGATCTCAAGTACCTTGGAAACCGTAGTGGGAAGGCTCGGCATATTTTTAATATAATCGCCCAGTTTTTCCTCAAAATCATCCATGGGTCTTTGTCCCCAATGCGCTTATCACCGTTTCCAGTTTCCGGGAGACGGCTTTCCCCAGATTCTGATCCGGCAGAGCGCCTGCAAGGTTTTTAAGGTACCCCAATGTCCCGGAAAGACTTGCCTTCCCGGGAGCGCCTTCCGTGGAAATATTATGCCTTTCTTCTATGTCCTGCCGCAGACCCTTATGCCCCTCCATGGTATCAATAAGATACTCCATGGAAACACGGACATCACTTTGCATAAAATTTTCCCGCTCTTTTTCAGGCAGGGATTTTGAAAGGTCCTTGAGGTAGTTCATAAGACCCAGCATATCAGAAACAGCTACCGATTTGATACCCTCGGCAGAAGAGGGGATCGTCCCGGGAGCCGCGGATTTGGGCGCCGGAATTTCATTTTCAGTAATCTTTTCTTCTGTAGATTCCTCTGCGGGAATTTCTTCTTCAAAAGACTCTTCTTCGGGAATTTCCGCCGTCTCTTCCGGGAACTCTTCTTCGGGACTTTCTTCATCAACGCTGCTGTCAAACATATCATGCGGTATCTCATCAGGACTTAAATCTTCATCCCCTTCCGGCATCATCTCTTCGGTATTATCAGGACTTTCACCCATCTCTTCGGGATTCTCATCTTCAAAGAGAGGCTCCTCATCTTCGGCTTCCCCTTCCGGCATCCCGCCGAAGGCATCTTCGTCTACTGCATCTTCACCTGTCTCGTCCGCAGCTTCTTCTTCAACGGCAGGCTCCTCCGCAGGCGGGCTCTCCTCTTCATACGGACTTTCGGCGACAGGCTCTTCCTCTTCATCCATGAAAACATCATCTTCTTCGCCCTGATCGTCAATGGGCAGGGCCTCAGGGTTCTCATCAAAATCCGCCGGTTCTCCGGGAAAAGCCTCTTCCTCTTCTACCGGTGTATCGTCCGCCGGACCGGGAAGAGGCGCCGGTTTTGAAGGCGGGAAATGCTGAGGGTCCTGGGGAGCCTCGGACGGAGCCCGCTGAGCTTGCGGGGCTTGTGGAGCTTGCGAGGTCTGGGGAGCTTGCGGGGTTTGTGGAACTTGAGGAGTCTGGGGAACTTGAGAAGTCTGGGGCATAGGCGGCTGTTGTGCCGGCGGATTTTGGGAAGGGGGAGCCAGCGGAGGAGCGGCAGACTCACTGCTCTCAGGCCGGGATGACGGAGGAGTTTCTCCGGAAGGAGGACTGTGAGGCCACGGCCCCCCGGAAGGTATCGGCGGAGGCGGAGCATGCGGTTCGGCTATATTATCCAGAGAAAGATCTATGGCTTCATCTTCGTCGATGGGCTCCGGTTCTTCATCCGCAGTAAGCTCGTCATCCTCTACCATCTCATCATTGCCGAATTCTTCTTCTTCCACAAACAGCGCTTCTGTTTCCTCATCCATTCCGGTAACGGCCAGGCCCGAGGCGCCCAACATGAGGGAGAGATTCTCTTCGGTTTTTTCGTCATCTTCCTGTCCGGCATCCATCATCGTCCTGATGTTCCTGTCCCACATTTCCCGGACTGAATTGGAATAGGCGCTTACCGTATCTTCATAAAACTCCAGAGACTTATTGAGATCGGAAAGATCCTCCACCGTCGCACGCTTGCCCTGCAGATTCACCAATTTGTCCGCGACACGAAGGGCCTTTTCCAGTTCTCCCGCACTTTGAAACAGTTCTCCTACGGCGGCGAGGGCCTCCGCATCATTGGGATCCGCCCTGGCCAATTCTTCAAAAACCTGAATGGCATGAGTCCGGTTTCCCATTTCGGTATAGAGTTTTCCCAGGAGAAGTTTGGCTTCCCGGTCATTGGGACGGTGGGCAAGATAGGCAAGGATCCGTTCCTCCGCCTCCTTGTATTCTTTTCTTTTAAAGTAGATGTCCGCCAGATCAAGATGAAACGAAAGATTCCCCGGATCTATCGAAAGAATCTTTTCAAAGATCTTCCGGGCTTCATTGTCGTTACCCATGATACGCTGGGCCGTCCCTTCAATCCGCAGTGCATTAATATTTTCCGGTTCCCAATCCAGAGCGCCCTTGGCTAATTCCAAAGCTTCGGGATAGCGTTCCATCTTCATGTAAAGCTGGGCCAGCTTTATCCTTACTTCCGCGCTGTCCGGACTGAGCTTGACCAGCTTTTCCAGCTCTACTACCGCATCCGACAGATTGCCCGCATCCTCAAGAGAGTGTTCCAAATTGACGATAGCTTTGGTGTAGCGGGGATCCGATTCAATGGCCCGGCGGTAATTCTTGATGGCTTCTTCGGTTCTTCCCTGATCCGCCTGCACTACTCCCAAATTGTTCCATGCTTCCGCATTGCGCGGATCTGTATCGAGAATACGGTTGAAAGTATCCGAGGCTTTCTTGTGATGACCCTGTTTAAAAAGTACAATGCCCAGATTGTTCATCGGCTCAAGCCAGCCGGGCCTGCTGCGCAGACTTGCCTTGTATTCGTTGGCGGCATCCGCAAGCCGGCCCATGGCTTCCAGCGTTATGCCGAAGTTAAAATGCAGCATGGGATTGTTGCGATCCAGAGCCAAACCCTTGAGGAAAATATTGGAGGCCTTGTCATATTCCTTGAGCTGATCATAGATCGTACCCAAATTGTTATAGGCCGACACATAATCCGGATTAAGCTCTACAACCTTGGCATAGGCCATGGAGGCAGCCTTGAGATTTCCCAGCTGCTTGTGAATGTTCCCGATATTGTAGTAGAATTCCGCCCGGTTAGGATCAATGTCGATGGCGTCGATCAGGGCGCCCAGAGCATCCTGAAGCTTCCCCTGGCGGCGATAAATGACAGCAATGTTGTTGAGAGCTTCCAGATCCCGGGGATCCTTTGCCAGCAGATTGGTAAATTCGTCCGATGCTTCCGAAAATTTCCCCATCTTGACATAAGTGGTTCCCAAAAGAAGCCGGCCTTCCCGGCTCTCCGGAACTTTGGCCAAATATTGTCTGAGGAGTTTTTCCGCGGCTTCATGATCCCCCACCCGGACTGAACCCCTGGCACGTTCAAAAATATCCTGTACATCAAGGGGACTCATGTAAACACTCCCTTTTTATTATTAGACAAGTTTATTATTTTCCCGCCAGAGATTCTGCGGCAGTCTGCTCCCGGGCCGACATTCCTTCCAGGGGCCGGCCCCTCAATTCCCGCGAAAATTCCCCGGCATGGAAAAAGGCAGGAGGATCATCTTCCTCCATGGCCTCCCAAAGTCCGGCGGCGTCATAGGCGGCAACGGCAAAGTAATAGAGCCTCCCGTTTTGAAGCCCATCGATCCGTATACTTGTCCGGTTTCCCGCATCAACAGGTGAAACAGGCCCGTCCTTCTTCGCACTATCTCTGTCGCCGAAATATTCACCCTTTGAAGTTCCGAAGTAAACCAGATAACCGGCAGTATCCCTGTCTACACTGGGCTTCCAGTTAAGTTCCACCGCCCCGTCTAGGGCCCTGCAGGCAATCTGCGCCGGCGGCCGGGGGGGCTCGTCTGGAAACCATGCCACAAGAATTTTTTCCAGATAAGGACTGCCTTCCCGGTCTCCCGAAGGATAGAGATCCGCCGCCACCTGGACATAGCGGCCGCGGAGACCAGGCAGGGCCGTTCCCGGTATAAAAGGCATCCAGGGATCGGATCTGAGGGCAAAGGGATCTTCCCCGGCCCGGACAAAGAAACGTACCGCGGAATCATCGGAGAGGCTCACCGGAGTGAATGCCCCGGCGCCGCCGTAGTGATTCTGCAGTCTCTTTCCCGCAGAAACGGTATGTCCTCCCAGAACACTTATATTGAAGACACTACTGTTCTTCTGTCCCAGATCCAGCACCTTGCTTTCAATACGCCCCCCTTCCGCACGGTACTTGCCTGCTTCAACCTGTTCCCTCCCCCTCCCGCGGATGACAAATTCATCAATAAGACCCGAAAAGTGCTTTCCCAGTGTGAAAAAACCACCCTGTCCTGCCCTTGGGGTATAGACTTCTCCGCTCTCACGGCTGTTTCCGGTAGTATAAACCATGGCTTCCGCCTCGCCGTTGACGAGGTATTCCAAAAGCCCGGTATTTCCGTTGTAACGGATCAAGTGATGGCTCCACTGTCCTGGAATCACCGTGGAAAGGCCGCTCAGCCGGAATTGGCTGGTGTTTTCCCCGTTCCCCGGGGGCAGGAAGAAACCCTGAAAATCCCATTGAAGGCGGTTTCCGGCCGCAGAGCATTGAATCCGCTGCCCCTGGGCGACCCAGCCAAGAATCTGTTCGCCGTTCTCCAGATGTTGCGGATAGAGCCAGAATTCCAGGCTGAAACTGCCTATAATGTTTCCCGGAGCAAAGAGGGCGTCCGGACCCGAAGCTTCAATGTTCAGGGCCTCAGACTTCCCGCTGAACAAGGCCGCCCCGGCTCCCTGCCGTGCCAGACGGGAACCTGCGGCGGCAGTCATCCCCGGCTGAATCCGGTATGATGCGCCGGAAGAAGCAAAAAGCTCCGGGTTTTTTTCATCAAAAGAGAGGGAAAGATCCGTATCAAGCGCCGGTCTCCCCCCGGCGGAACTCAGGGTAAGGACAGGGTAAGGCCTGAGACCTTCGGTTTCAATAATATCATGACGGGTTTCGATCCCCTGCCAGGTGGCGCTTCCCCCGAGAATAAGGTACTTTTCGCCCACCGCAAACAGGCCGCGGGGGCAAAGAAAGAGAAGCAAAACCGGAACTATACTACTCAAGAGCCTTTCCCGCGGCAAGCCTGTAAATTTGTTCATTTTCCTCATATAGTTATCGGCACTTATCCATGGAAGCTTTCCCAAACTTCAGTTTTTGGAAGGCAAATTCAGGTAGGTTTGGACTTCATCATTCAAGGCCGCGGAGAAGATTTTTGAGGAATTCGCAGGACTGCCGGGTCAAGCCCTAGGGTAACGCTGATTAAATGACGCTAATCAGCGTTACCCTATGCATTTGCTCATTTCATTGCGCAAATGCCACATTAAAGTAGCGCTGATTTATGCTCGGTTGCATAAATCAGCGCTTCCCAAGCTATAAAACACTTTGAACATGTGGAAAAGTTCCAGGGGCGGCAGGGTGGTCAGGATGCTGATGACAATGCCTGAGTCCTGGGCAAAACAGACGGCCTCAACTGCCGGCGGACCCTCCATGACAACGGAGTTGCGGTGTTCCAGAAGTTCCTCCACACAGGCGATAAAAACCTTGTTCTGGAAATTCTGGTTGTGCCCTTCAATAAGACCGGCGGCCCAGCCGCATCGGCTATGATAGCGCCGTCATCAGTGCTTCCATAGTTTCCATACGCATTATTCACGGCGCTCCTTTTCCCGGTATTCCGTAACCGCCGCCGTTATAGCGGCGGTAATTTCCGGCGCTGCCGGCCTGCTTGTGTTCCCGGAGGGGGGATTTTTGGATTCCTGTACATCTTTATCCCAGCCCATCTTATGCACCAGTTTGGCTGTCGCATTTACGGAGATTATCATAAACCACAAAAAAGCAAAAACAACAGCCATACCCAGCACTGTTAAAAGGGCACTCTGTTCAAGCATTTCAATAATTGTCATACATGGGCCTCCTCATCTTTTACCACCTATAAATTTTTGTTTGGAATAGAGTTCAATTCCATTGTTCTGTCTCATGTGTTTCTCCTTCTAGCGGGCATGGGACAAGATGCGGTGAATTTCCTCCGGGCTGCCGGCCTTCCGTAGAAGTTCCAGGCCGTCGGAATTAATCAGGGTCATAACCTGATTGAGAACATGCAAATGTTTTTCCCGGGACTCCTCTCCGATGATAATCAAAAAGACGCAATGAACCGGCTTCCCGTCAGGCGCTCCGTATTCAATACCGGTTTCCGAAAGACCCAGCGCGCCGAAAATGCCGTTTATTCCCGAATAATACCCGTGAGGAACCGCGACACCCGGAGCAACGGAAGTGTTCAGTTTGTCTTCCCGGTCCCGTATTGCCTGCAAGCCAATATCCCGGTCCAGAGCGGGATGAACTGCCCCTATGCTCTCAACAAGCTCCCTAAAAACGGCTTCTCTGGTTGTGCTTTCAAGGCTCGGCTTTATCGACCGTTTATCAAAAATATCACTAAGCGGCACCCTGCTTCCTCCATGCTTTTTTGTCTTTGATAGAGAGATCACCGGACGCCATGACGAATGCGGCCGCGAAGATCAGCCAAAAAATTTCCCAAAATAAATTCATAGAATACTCCTTCTTTGCTCTTGAGAGTCTCTTATGTAACGGGAAAAATAATACGGTTGCCGGGACAGGGATCAGATTCGGAGTTTCAAAAGAATGGTGTTTTTTTTGTTATACGCCGCGGCCTTGGCAATAAGACTGAGAACCGCGTACAAAAGGCCCGCTCCGGCGGCACAAGAGCTTGCCGTCATTACCAAACGAAACAAACCATGGCGTAACGAAGAGAATGGACGGTCTTTTGTGGCGCTGATTGTCGCAAGACCTTCGACAGGGTAGGTAACGGCGCTTAGAAACTCGCTTTTACCCGCCATTGTATCCGCAAGATCTTCAAAATAAGGAGCATCCAGGGACATAAATGCGAACATCCCCATAACGGCAAGCGCGAGATACGCCGCCTCAGCGTAAAAAAGCCATTTTCTCGGCAAAAACCAGCCCATGCGGCTACTATATCACAGGCCGTAATTTGATACAAGCGGACAGTCATTCGGAGCAGGGCATATAACGTTCCGGCGGTATGCGGCGGTTTGGCGGCCCGGATAAGGGCTTGCGTAGCAAGACCAGGGCTGGCAAAATGTGGGTGGAAGGAGGCGTGGGAATGGAGCGTAGCGGAATGACCTAGCCGACTGGAAC
>JAIRXN010000062.1 GCA_031268245.1 Treponema sp.
TTGACAAAATACCCCATACTTTTACAGTACCTGGCCATCGAGCAGGGTAATACGGTGGAAAAGTAACCATGCAGCTTTACAGCTTGTTATTTCTGAGAGGAGTCTATTAATGCGAAAGGCTCAGGCCCTTTTTTTGTTTCTTTTTTTAATGATTTTTTCTGTTTTGCAGGCTCAGGAAGATGATGAAGAGATTCCGGAAGATGAGATTCCCATTGATATCTATGACGGTTTCAGGCAGGAACTCTATTCCAGAGGGGATCAGACGTTCAATATTTCACTGGGGCCTATCTTTCCTACGGTTTTTCTCAATAATGCGGGAAAAGTCATCAACCACAAGATGTTTGTGCTGGGGGGTGAAGGTTTTCTGTCCTATAACTATTTTCTCAATTCCCATGCCTTCATAGGGCTGGAAATTTCAGGCATGTTTATCCAGACCGCTTCGGAAAACATGTATTTTGCAGTTCCCATTTCCGGACGTCTGGGCTGGCAGTTTATCCTCTCCCGTTTTGAATTTCCCGCCGCGCTGTCCATCGGTATGGTTTCCCAGCAGTATATGGAACAGCGGAATTTCGGGTTTTTCCTGAAGCCCTCTCTGGCGGCTTATTTCCGCTTTAGTCCCGAATGGTCTTTCGGTCTGGATGCCGGCTGGTGGTGGGTACCTCAATGGACGAAAAACGAGAAAACGGACGCATACGGCAATTTTATGGCCACATCCCTTGCCGTCCGCTATCATTTCTAGGTTTGAGGCATGAAAAAATGGTAATCTTAAAAACCGAATCGAATATAAAACGCAGCCTGGTTCTGACGGTCATGATCCTCTTCCTCTGCGTCTCCTGTTATGACCCTATTTTTTATACAATTTCTCAGGAATCAAAGCCTACGGAATCCAAGATAAAAGGCACACCCAGTTCCATGGTGCTCTTTAGAAATGGAGTCTATGCGGCGAGTTCCGATCTTTACCGTTACGAAAAGCAGAGCAGCGGTAATGCCGGCTGGAGGGACATCCCCGGCCCAGGAGGAAAAATAGTCTCTCTGGCGGCTACGGGCAAGGCTCTCTATGCCCTCAGTTTTTTGGATTCCAGTCTGGCGGGTCTAACTCTTTTCAAAAGCGTTTCAGGGGAAGGGGACTGGGTCAGGGTGTTGCCCTATGCAGGAAACAAGGAGCTTTTTGATAATTACCGCTTCATAGATTCCCTTTATGCCGATGAGGAGAGTGTATTTGTGGGCATAAAAAATGAAGATCGCAACGATGATGATGACGATGATACAGCCTACGCCGTGGCCTTTGAGGCCTCCGATGGTTTTCTTCATATCCTTATGGAAAATACCAAGCCCTTAACCGGCGCTGTTTCCCGAAAGGACAAGGATCTCGGCGGAAATGACGTAACGAGGCACTTTCTTGCCACTGCCGGTGACGGGCTTCATATATTTCACGAGATGGATGCGCTTATAGGGCCTATAGATACGGGCAAGGTTCCTGATCTCGGCCCGGGAGAGTACGGGGATATCGGGCCCGGCGATCCTTCGGAATGGAACAGCAATGATGAACCGACAGGAAGCATTCTGGTAGACGGTAAAATCTGGGTTCCGGAAAAAAATGCGGATTATTCCGCTATACGGTTCAATTACTTTTCTTCTCTTTCCAAACTGGATGATACGGTGCTGGCAGTAGCCCTTGACGGCAGATTATTTGCCATACCTTCAAATAATCCGAAACTAAATATCTACTATTGGGGAAGATGGGAAGGCAGCCTTTTGGGAGGCGAAATGGGGATCTGGAATCCGAATCCCAACATTGCCTGGCATTCAGTGGCGGCAAACCAGGGGAAAAGGCTTCTTCTCCTGGGCCTGTATTCAGGATATATGGAACTTGTAATCGATCCTGACGGAACCTTACAAACCAATGCGAATGGCGGACTGATTTTTTTCAGCCCCGGTACCAGCGGCCTTCATTTTTCCAGCATTGAAATTTCCGACGATGCCTATCAGCAATACATCAATTCCCTGGGAAAACACTCGGTTCATAGCTTCTTCCAGGTTCCCGAATACATAGATCCTGCTTCCACCCTTTTTGCCATAACCCAGGATGACGGGGTCTGGTCATACCGCTGGAGAGATACTTCCGACGGCTGGAGATGGACTTGGAATCATGAGTAAGACCGGCCGCGATCATAAAAAAAATTCATGAGCGATCTCTTTTCGCTTCCTGCCGGGAATTCAAAAGACTCTTCGAATCCTCTGGCGGACAGGATGCGGCCTCGGGAGCTGGACGATATTATCGGTCAGGATCACATTGTCGGTCCCGGGAGGCTTCTCCGCAGGGCGATTCAGGCCGACCGCCTTTCCTCGCTTATCTTCTACGGCCCGCCGGGTACGGGGAAAACAAGCCTGGCTCATGTCATTGCCAATACCACCAGGGCCTCATTCGAAATCCTCAATGCGGTACTTTCAGGTATAAAGGATATCCGGGAAGCCATAGACAGGGCCGATGAAAAGCTGAGACTCTACGGCAAACGGACGATCCTCTTTGTGGACGAAGTCCACCGCTGGAACAAGGCTCAGCAGGACGCCCTTCTCCCCTGGGTAGAAAACGGCACGGTGATCCTCATCGGCGCTACCACGGAAAATCCTTTTTTTGAGGTGAACCGGGCGCTGGTAAGCCGGAGCCGGATCTTCCAGCTCAAGGCCCTCGCCGCAGAGGATCTTCTGGAAACCGCAAAACGGGCTGTTTCCGACAGGGAAAGAGGTTACGGCCGCTGGAAGCTGACTTTTGAAGAAGGCGCTCTGGAACATCTTGTGGAAGTGGCCGGCGGGGACGCCCGCAGTCTCCTCAACGCCCTGGAACTGGCAATTGAAACCTCGGCCGGCAAGTGGCCTCCTCCGGAGGATACCGAAATAAAGATCTCCTTTGAGGCCGCCGAAGAGAGTATACAACGCCGGGCGGTGCTCTATGACCGGGACGGGGACTATCATTTCGATACGATCAGCGCCTTTATCAAAAGCGTCAGGGGAAGCGATCCTGATGCGGCTCTCTACTGGCTCGCGAAGATGGTACGGGCCGGGGAGGATCCCAGCTTCATTTTCCGGCGTATGATCATCCTGGCAAGCGAAGATGTGGGGCTGGCCGATCCCCACGCCCTTGAGCTGGTTATCTCCTGCGCCGAATCCTTTGACCGTATCGGTTTTCCCGAAGGGAATTTTCCCCTGGCTCACGCGTGCCTCTATCTTGCTACAGCCCCAAAATCCAACACAACACTGGCATTCTTCGACGCTCTCAAGGAAGTTGACCGGGAAGACGCCGAGGTTCCAAATCAGCTTCGGGATGCCAGCCGGGATGCGGAAGGCTTCGGGCATGG
The DNA here is from genome assembly GCA_031268245.1 of Treponema sp. Classification (GTDB taxonomy): domain Bacteria; phylum Spirochaetota; class Spirochaetia; order Treponematales; family Breznakiellaceae; genus JAIRNJ01. The sequence continues at coordinate 3,357 of JAIRXN010000062.1, forward strand.
AGAGGGTTACATCTACCCCCATGCCTACCGGGATCACTGGGCCGCCCAGCAGTACCTGCCGGTAGTATTACAGGGTAGAACCTTTTATTCTCCCTCCCGTGTGGGTTATGAGGGTAAGATCCGGGAAGAGGTTTTGCGGAAACGGGAGATTCAGGCCGCCGTGATTCTGGGGCATGAAGGAAACGCCGCCTCAGGGGAGAGTCTCAGTTGGTCGGCCGCATCCAGGGGCCGGGAAGGCTGGTTCAAGCGGCTGGAATCGGGGCGGAGCGCCCTACTCCTGAAAAACCGGAATTCAATTCTGGAACAATGCAGCCCGGCCCGGCATCACCGAATCCTGATCGCCGCGGCCAACGACGGACTCCTCCTCTGGGAAAGTCTCCGCCGTTGTCCCGAAGGGCTCTGCGCCGCCCTTGTGGATACCGGCGCGGCACGGGAAGCCCTGCTCCGCTTTGCATCTGCACTGGATGAGGATGAACAGCCCCAAATCGCAGTCCTGCCGCAGGGCAGTCTCCCCTCTCCCGGAGATGCGGGAAAATTCTTTGACTGTACGGAGTTCGACCATATTCTGGGCCGTGAACTGTGGCGTCATTTTCCCGTTTCCGCACATCCTGTTGAAGCCTTCTGTTCTTTTGCGGAAGCGGCAAAAAAGCTTCTTGTTTACGGGGGACTTGTTTCGCTTTTGGAATCTCCTCCAGCGCTGGGAGACAGAATTTCCCGGATTTTACGGGAAGAATGTGATACGGAAACGGCATTGACGGAAAAGCTTGCCGAAGCGGAAGAATTTTTTTTTACTGCTCCTAAGAATCCAATCGAACATGTATCTTCAACCGGGGAACAAGGCGGCGAAACTTCCCCTCTTGAAACAAAATTCCATGCGGGAAACGGCGCTGCCTCCCGCCGGATCTGGGATCGGGAGCAGGTAGAAGCAGCCTTTGCCGGGGCAGGATTTTCAGTGAAGATTACGGAAACCCTGCAAAGCGAAGAGCGGCTCCTCACAGACCGGGATTTGAACAACTGGTTTGACAGCAAAAAATCGGCATGGGGATCGTTCATGCATAAGACTCTGGGAGAAGAAATTTTTCTGCGGATCAAGGATGCGCTGTCGGAGAAGGCAAAACAGGGGCCCGTGATGTGGGAATGGAAGAGCCTTTTGATAAAAGCGCAGAATTAATCCTGCTTAGACCCGCTCAGCCGTTTCCATTCCGAGGGGCTGACACCGGTTTTATTCTTAAAGATTCGGGAAAAGTAATACTGATCCTCAAAGCCCATGCGGTAGGCGGCTTCCTTTACCGGAATATCTTCCTGCTCAAGGAGGTTTCCCGCCCGGCGGATCTTGATATGGATGTAATACTGATAGGGAGTCATGGAGGTACAGGTTTTAAAAATCTCGTTGAGCCGGGAGGTACTCAGTCCCAATTGTTCCGAAATGGCAGGCAGGTTGATGGCGCCATAGAGATTGGACTCCATCAGATCCTTTGCCTTGTCTACAATTTTTTGATAGTGATTGGGCTGCTTCCGCCGCCGATCACGGGTAAGGATCTCCGCAAGCATAAAGAGGATTCCCGAACAGGCCTTGAGTTGGTACAGGGGCTGCTGGGTTCGCACCTCTTCGAGGATCTGGTTAAAGATCGAAATAATCTCGTTGTTAATGCCGATTTCAAAGAAAACCCGGTTCCGGGTAAGGATCTCTTTTTCCATCATCATCGAAAAAAAAGGGCCTTTGAATCCCACCCAATATTCATGCCAGCCGGTCTCAAACAGGGGACTGTAGCGGTGCCTCATCCCCGGAAACAGGAGGAACACGGAGCCGGGATTAACGGTAAAGCTGCTGCCTTCGGTTTCAAAGACGCCCTGGCCTTTGGTAACATAGATGATATGAAATTCCTTGAGCACCCGGCCTTCCGAAACGGTTCGGAACAGGACGGGATGCTCCTCCCTGAATGGGGGGTAGACCACATTGGGTTCTACATCCACGCTGCCTACGGTGGTGCAGACCATGCCCAGTTTTTCATCCTCCTCGCTGTAGGGGAGATAGTGGAAAAAGGGCTTCCGTGAATTTTGTCCGGCTTGTGTATCAGCCATTCCTCTATAATAACCGTTTTTTCCATCTTCACAATAGAATTGTCCATTTACGGCGTCTCAAAAACGGGGGAAAATGAGTATCAACAAAAATAGCACGGTAAAGGAAGGATGATCATGGAGCGATTCACGTGGAAAGCCAGACTGCTTCCAGGGGCTAAAGATGAATATATACGCCGTCATAATGAGATATGGCCGGAGTTGACCAGTCTGTTAAACGAAGCAGGGATTCACAACTATAGCATCTGGCTTGCGGGGGACGAGATCTTCGGCTACTATGAAGCGGAACAGGGGATTGCCCATGCCGCCCGGGTACAGGCGGGAAGTCCCGTGGTGGATAAATGGAATGATTACATGAAGGATGTGATGGTTTTCGACTTTGATCCTGCCACAGGAACCCACTATAAGCTGGAACAGGTCTTTTTTCATGAGTGATGCGGCCCTGCGATTGTCCGCCATTGTAAAAACCTTTCCCGGTGTAGTTGCCCTGAATGACATGAATTTTGAACTCCGGCAGGGAGAGATTCACGCCATCTGCGGAGAAAACGGCGCGGGAAAATCCACTCTGATGAAGGTGGTTACGGGGGTTCACTCCCCGGATCAGGGGACCATAACCCTGTTCGGCAGAGAAGAAAAAATAGCCAACCCTGTTGACGCTTTTTCCAAAGGCATCGCCATTATCTATCAGGAAACCAGTCTTTTTGAAGAAATGACCGTGCTGGAAAATCTCTTTCTGGGCCGGGAGATTGTCAAAAAAATCGGGCCCCTGCCGGTACTGGATTATAAGGCTATGGCTCTGCGCATGGAGTCCATCCTCCGCAGCCTCCATATTTCTATTCCGATGGAAGAAAAAATAAAAAACCTCGGCATGGCCCAGAAACAGATGGTGGAAATCGCCAAGGCCCTCACCTTTCAGTCCCGAATCCTTATTCTGGACGAACCTACTGCCTCCCTGACCCAGGAGGAGGTGGACGCTCTCTTCGCGATTATCCGCGGGCTTCGGGACAACGGAGTCAGTATAGTGTACATCAGCCACCGGCTGGAGGAGATCTTCATCCTCTGTGACCGGGTTACGGTAATTCGGGACGGCCGTTATATTTCCACCAAGGAAGTTGCCAAAACCAACAAAGACCAACTGGTAGCCGACATGGTGGGCCGCAGCATGGACAACTACTACCCAAAGACGGCGGTAGAGATTGGCGGAGAACTACTCTCCGTCAGGGAACTGGGGGACAGGGAACTCCTCCACGATATCAGCTTCCATGTGCGCCGGGGGGAGATTCTGGGTTTTGCGGGTCTGGCGGGCTCGGGCCGGACGGAACTGGCTATGGCCCTGAGCGGCTTTACGCCTCCGGAACGGGGAGAAATTTTTCTTGACGGCAAAGCGGTTCGTTTCAAGAACTACCGTGAAGCCATGGAACAGAGTCTTGTATATGTGACCGAAGACCGGGGCAAATACGGCGTCATTGTAAATATGAGCATAAAGGACAACATCGTTATGCCGCAGCTTGATAAAAATTCCCGCCTCGGAGTTATCAACAAACAGAAGGAATACTCGGTAGCGGAAAGGATGCGGGAAAGCATCGGGATAAAAGCGCCGGATACGGATTTCCTGGTGATGAATCTTTCCGGGGGGAACCAGCAAAAGGTGTCGGTCGGCAAGGCCCTGGCCCTGAATCCCAAGCTGCTGATTCTGGATGAGCCGACCCGCGGGGTGGATGTAAACGCCAAGGCGGAGATCCACCGGATCATCAGCCAGATGGCTGCCTCGGGGCTCACTATTCTGCTGATCTCCAGCGAACTGCCCGAACTTATCGGCATGTGCGACAGGATCTATGTTATGAAAGACGGTACCATCGCCGGCTGCTTCGGCAGGGACAAGTTCTCCCAGGAAGAAATCCTCCATATTGCCCTGGCCTCCGAAGGCGCGGCGGAGGCGGCTTTATGAAACAACGAATCCGGCTGAACGCCGAACTCTATCTGGGGCTTTTTCTCCTGGCAATGCTGCTCTTTCTACGGGTCTTTGCGGCGGGCTTTTTCTCCCTGAACAATACCATGAGCATACTCAACCGTTTCAGTTATCTGTTGATCGCCTCTATCGGCATGAACTTGATCATCCTGACTTCCAATATTGATGTTTCGGCGGGCAATATCATCTCCGTGGTGTGTCTTTTTATCGCGGCTTTGGGTAAATTGAACCTAGGGCTTCCGGTTCTGCTTCCCGCCGCCATGCTCATGGGGATGGCTCTCAGCCTTGTCAACGCCCTCTTTATAACCCAGTTCCGCATCCCCGCCATTGTGGCGACCCTCGCCACGGCTCAGCTTTTTTCCGGGATATTGCCCCTATTGGTGGAAGGCTCCCTCTACGA
>JAIRXN010000078.1 GCA_031268245.1 Treponema sp.
GAGGCTCTTTCAAAACTTCAGTTTTGAAAGAGCAACCACTTAAAAATGCATGTTTCGCAGCCGTTAGGCGAGAAACTGCAAGAGCCGATGCAAAACCAACCGGGTTTTGCAAGAGGCTCGTATTATTATATTTTTTATGAAGGGAAGATTATGTACGCGTTAATTGATTTTAAGGGGAAACAATACAAGGCGGAAAAGGGCGCTGTTCTCAAGGTCGATCATATCGATGCGGAACCCGGTTCCAGTCTGAATATCGATTCGGTGCTCATGCTTGCAGGCCAGGATAAGCCCGTCATAGGGTCGCCCTATGTGGCCGGGGCAAAGGTCAGCGCCACGGTGGAATCCCACGGGAAAGACAAGAAAATCATTGTATTCAAGTACAAGCCCAAGAAGGATTACCGCCGCAAGATGGGCCACAGGCAGCAGTACTCGATTATCAAAATCGGAGATATTACCGGAGTATAAGGCCCCTTGATTCGGATAGATGCGGTTTTTGACCGCGCGGGGCTCCTTAGATCCTGCAGGATCTCGGGTCATGCGGGGGCCGGAAAGAAGGGTTATGATATTGTCTGCGCTGCTGTTTCGGTATTGTCCCGGACAATGGTACGGACACTGGAAAAACGGAAAGGAATAGCCGTAGAGTCCGCCGCTCCCGGGCGGGGGCTTTTGAACATGGATATAAAGTATGAAGCGGAGGGTCAGGATTTTCTCTCCGCCGCCGGAGCCTTTTTCATGGAAGGGCTTACTTCGATTTGCGAAGAATACCCGGCTTACTGTACAATGAATATACGAGTAGAGGAGAAAGAATAATGGCACGGAAACGGGGCGGTAGCGGAGCAAAGAACGGCCGGGATTCAAATCCCCAGTATTTGGGGGTCAAGAGATCCGCAGGGACTCTTGTCAAGGCGGGAACAATCATTGTCCGGCAGCGGGGAACCAGGATTCACCCGGGAACCAATGTGGGCTGCGGCGGGGACTATACCCTTTTTGCCCTGACAGACGGTACGGTCAACTTTACTCAGCGCCGGGGCCGCAAACTTGCAATGGTGACGCCGGCAGCCCAATAATGCCCAGACCTTGGAAAAGTTTGCCGATGAAGCGGTAATTGAAGTTTCCTCAGGTTCCGGCGGGAACGGTTGTGCGGCTTTCCGGCGGGAGAAGTATGTTCCCAGAGGGGGGCCCGCCGGGGGAGACGGAGGCAGGGGCGGAGACGTGGTCTTTACTGTCCGGCGGAATCTTAGAACCCTCTCTCATCTTCGTTATAAACAATCTTTTAAGGCGGAAAACGGACACGACGGCGAAGGTTCAGGCCGTTACGGCAGGAATGGAAAAAATGTGCTGATCCCGCTGCCGCCGGGCAGCCTTATCCGGGATGCCGGGAGCGGGGAACTTATCCGGGATTTCGGGAAAAACCCCGAAGACTGGATCTTTTTGAAGGGAGGAAACGGAGGCTGGGGGAATATTCACTTCAAGTCTTCGGTTAATCAGGCCCCCCGTAAGGCTTTGCCCGGGAAAAACGGGGAATCCCGCCGCCTCAAGGCAGAGCTTGAGATCATGGCCGATATTGGTTTTGTGGGTTTCCCCAATGCGGGAAAATCTTCGCTGCTGGAAAAGCTTACCAATGCCCGGCCCAAGATAGCCCCCTATCCCTTTACCACAAAGATCCCCAATCTGGGAGTTCTTACTCTGGGAAGGAGCCGGGGAGATGATGAGGGCCGCGACATCATCCTGGCAGATATTCCGGGACTTATCGAAGGGGCCGGTAACGGGGCCGGACTGGGCCACCGTTTCCTCAAGCATGTTTCAAGGACTGCGGCCCTGGCTTTTCTCGTTGACCTTTCCGGGGACGATTACCTTAAAGCTTTTGATATTCTGCTGAAGGAGCTTGAATCGTTTTCCCCTGAACTTGTTGAAAAAAAACGGCTTGTTCTGGGAACCAAACGGGATCTCGTTGAAACCGAAGGCCGTCTTGAAGAATTGGCCGCGGCCCTTCCCGGAGAACAGGTTTGCGGTATCTCGGTATTCAGCGGGGAAGGGCTGGCCGAACTGGCGGGTCTTTTCGGGGAGCTTTGCCGGTGAGGCTTGCCGTTCTGGGGGGGAGTTTTAACCCTGTTCACATTGGCCATCTCTTCCTGGCCGGAGAGCTTCTTCATGGTCAGGGCTACGATCGCGTTCTTCTGGTTCCTGCCTATCAGTCGCCATTCAAACTGGAGGCAAACATAGGCCCTTCATCCGGAGACAGGCTGGATATGCTCTTTGCTTCCATCACCGGAGATGAACGTCTCTCTGTGGAGGACTGCGAGATACGCCGGGAAGGAATTTCCTATACCATTGATACCCTTCGGGACATTATTCAGCGCTACCAGCCTGAGGGGAAGCCGGGACTCGTTATCGGGGATGACCTTGCGGAAGGTTTCCTTTCATGGAAAGATTCTTCCGGAATTCTGGATCTGGCGGAGATCGTAATTGCGCGGCGTAACGGCGCAGAGGCGAAGAGCCGGCCCTTTCCCTGCAGGCAGCTTGAAAATGAGATAATGGATATTTCTTCCGGACTGGTGAGGAAACGAATCAGGGCCGGAGCCGCCTGGGAGTATCTGATACCTGCCGGCGCCCGTATCATCATTGAAGACCGTTCCCTCTATACGGAGGCTTCAGACTCTCCTGCCGCTCCGGCCGGGGATCGTGGGATCTCCAAGGATTTCCTTGTCAGGATTGAGGAGGAGGCCCGCAGACGCCTCAACCCGGGCCGTTTTCTCCATTCCAGGAACACGGCTCTCCTTGCACGGGATCTGGCGGAGCGTTGGGGCCAGGCTCCCGCCGCCGCCTGGCTTGCCGGGATGGGCCATGATATTTGCAAGTCCATGAAGGAAGAGGAACTGTTGGAACTGGCCCGGAAGGATGGAATGGAGATTAGCGCCTTTGAAAAGAAGAAAGCTTCCCTGCTTCATGGAAGGGCGGCGGCTGTATTTCTCCGGGAACGTTTCGGCATTGAAAGGGAGGATGTGCTTGAGGCAATACGGGTGCATACCGCGGGGGAACCGGGGATGGGGCCTCTTGCCAGGATTCTCTATATAGCCGACAAGATCGAGGTAGGCCGGGAAAAAATAGATCCGGCGCTCAGGAAGTTTGCCCTGGAAAAAAGCCTTGCGGAAGTGTTTCCGGTAGTGCTGGAACAGACAGTCTCCTGGCTGCGGGCACGGCATATAGACCTTTTGAAGGAGACTCTGGATTTGTTAAAATCGGCGCGGGAAGGCATGGAACATGAAGAGAAACAAGACTGATCCAAGCGCATTGCTCCTGGCTGCCATTGTACTGCTTTTGGCGGCAGGAAGCGTCTTTATCTATATATTTTTTTATTCGAATCCCGAAGACGGGGCTTTTGCCGAAGACCGGGTTATCAATACCCTTTTTGTTTTTGAGGATCAGGGGAAACCCTTGGCTTCCTATGTACTTATGCACTATCCTGCCACCAGGCGGGCGGCTATTTTTGATATTCCCGGTGAAGTGGGAATGATTATTCAGCAGATCAACCGGGTAGACCGCATTGATACGGTGTATAACAGCAAGAATATAGACCCTTTCAGCGCCGAAATGGAGAACCTTCTGGGAGTCCAGATCAACTTTTCATTTGTCATCAACAGGGAGAATCTGGGAAAGATAGTTGACCTTCTGGAAGGAGTGGACATCTTCATCCCCTCTCCGGTGGGAATTTTTGATGAAACTCCTCCCGTTCTGTTCCCTTCGGGACTCATCAGAATAGATGGAGACAAGGCCCGGATCTTTGTAAACTATAGCCAGAGCGGCGAAGAGCAGGAACTTACTATGTTCCGGCGGCAGCGTTTCTTCCTCTCCCTGATCAAGAGGCTGGGAGAGAAAAACGAAGAGCTCAAAAACCCTGCCCTGGCCCGGATGTTTTACTCTCTATTCTCTTCGTCCGCAGGACAGCATGTAAAAATCCGGCTTTTTGATGAACTTGCAGGCATTGATACGGATCGGACGAACATTCAGTCTGTCGGGGGGAATGTCCGGGAAGTTTCGGGCCAGGTGCTTCTCTTCCCCTTTTATGACGGCAGCCTTATCAAGGAGATTGTGCGCCAGTCTCTGGGAAGTCTTACCCGGCAGCAGGAAGGTTCCCTTGACGAGCGGGTTTTTACCGTGGAAGTGCTCAACGGTTCGGGGATAAACGGCATTGCAGGACGTACCGCGGAACTCCTGCGCAGTTTTGGCTATGATGTTATCTCCATCGGGAATGCCGGCCATAGCGACTATGAAAAAACCGAGATCATCGACCGTTTGGGCCTTGAAGAGGTGGCAAAAGCCCTGGGAGAAGTGATCCGGTGTGAAAATATCCGCAGCGAAGAAATCATTCCCGATATACCGTCTACCACGGAGATAGAGCTTAACTTGCAGAATTTTGAGTATCATTCCGATTTTACACTCATTATAGGAAGGGATTTTAATGGCAGATATGTCTCAGGCGGATAAGGGCGAAAGCCTGGCCCGCGAACTGGGTATCCTCCTGACCGAACACCAGGGAAAGGAAGTAAGAGTCCTCGATCTCCGCAGTCTCAACAGTTGGACTGATTTTTTTGTTATCGCTACCGTTTCAAGCGGCGCTCATCTTTCCGGGCTGGAACGGCATATCAAGGACTACTGCCGGGAGCATGAAGCGGAGATCCTTCGCCGTTCCCGCCGGCCGGATAAGCGGCAGGATGGGCAGGGAAGCGGCCTCCAGGATGAATGGTGTCTCCTTGACCTGGGTATTCTTGTGATTCACCTGATGAGCAAACGGGCGCGGGAATTCTATGAACTTGAGCGGCTCTGGAGCGAAGCCCTGACCATCTACGCCCCTGTCGAATAAAGGACTGCCCGGAGGGTACTTACTTTCCTTACATCCGCATTAAGGAGGTGTTTCAAGCTTTTCGGACAGCCCCATAGGGGCAAAAAAGACGGATACCCGGTTTCTTAGGGTAACGCTGATTAAATGTGGCTAATCAGCGTTACCCGATAACCGCCTCTTGCGCCGGAGAATTCGGAAACTATTCGTCGAAATCGTCGTAATCTACATCTTCTTCGTAGTCGAAATCATCTTCCTCATCCTCAAAATCATCTTCCTCATCCTCAAAGTCATCGTCTTCGAAGTCATCTTCGAAATCATCTTCCATATCGTCGAAGTTATCTTCCTCGTCCATGCCATCCTCCTCATCTTCATCATCGCCATCGAAAACAATCCGGGGGAAGGATATGCTGTCATACTGCCATCCGTCAACCGGAATAAGGGCAGGCATTTCCCCGGGATTATTAACGGGCTCCTTTTGAACCATGCAGCGAAACTTCCAACGCACCATGATACTCTCCATTTGGTCGAAGTCTTTAATGCAACATTAGGTAGAGATTAGGTAATTGTCAAGTATTTTTTTTCGGCAATTTTGCTTTTTGCCATGGATAATACCGCCCGGACAAGGCATATTCCGGATTGACGGAAAGCGGGGGAAAAAATGAAGGACGCTCTATTCCGTGCTGGCCCGCGGCAAATTTCTTCGGTACATGTCAAACCGCTGATAATAAATGATTGACAAATGTGATTTGATAGTATCGATTTTACCCCGGAACTGCCCTTAACTTGATCCGCGATACCCTGTTTGCGCTATACTGAAAGAAAGCAAGGAGTCATTTGATGGATAAAAATGCCGTCCTGGAACGGGCCAGGGAATATATCGGCCGGGAGAAGGATGCGGGTTTCCGCGGCGAAGTGGAAGAACTTCTCAAAAAAGAGGACTGGAAGGAGCTGGAAGACCGTTTCTACCGGGATCTGGAATTCGGTACCGGGGGTCTGCGCGGGGTCATCGGCGGGGGATACAACCGGATGAACTCACTGGTGGTAAAGAGCGCCACCCAGGGCCTTGCCGCCTATCTCAAAAAGACCTTCCCCGGTAAGGACAGAGAGGGAAAGCTCTCCGCGGTGATCGCATTTGACAGCCGCCACTATTCGGCGGAATTTGCCGAGGCTTCCGCGCTGATCTTTGCCGCCAACGGGATCAAGACCTGGCTTTTCTCAAGCCTTCGTCCCACGCCCGAGCTTTCCTTTGCCATTCGGAAGCTCGGCTGCGATACGGGAATCGTGGTTACCGCCAGCCATAACCCTCCCGCGTACAATGGCTACAAGGCCTACTGGAACGACGGTTCCCAGGTCATCCCCCCCCACGATGTTGGGATCATCAGGGAAGTTGAGGCTGTCAAAGATATTTTTGAAATGGACAGGCAGGAAGCCCTGGACAAAGGTCTTGTCAAGATAATCGATAAGGAAATTGATGAGCCTTACCAGACAATGGTGAAGAGCAGGCTTTTCAGGCCGGAGTTGATCAAGTCGAAGGCGCAGGAGGTAAAGATCGTCTACACTCCTCTCCACGGAACCGGGGCCTTCCATGTGGAAAAGGCGCTGGGAGATCTCGGGCTCAAGGTGATTACCGTACCGGAACAGCGTGAAGGTAACGGGGACTTCCCTACGGTGGCCTTCCCCAACCCGGAAGAGGCGCCTGCCCTCAAGATGGCTATTGACCTGGGTAAAAAGGAAAAAGCCGATGTGGTAATGGCGACGGATCCCGATGCGGATCGTTTCGGCATAGCCGTACCGGAAAAACCCGGTTCGGACAACTATGTTTTGGTTACCGGGAACCAGATGGGCGTCCTTCTTGCCGATTACATCTTCCTTTCCCTCAAGGAAACGGGGAAACTTCCGGCAAACGCGGCTATGATCAACTCGGTCGTTACCACAGGCATGCAGGCGAAGGTGGCGGAACATTACGGAGCGGCCTGTATCGAATGTCTTACAGGCTTTAAGTGGATCGCCGACATCTGGCGGAAGTGCGAAAAAGGCGAAATCGGCAAAACGGCGGTCTTTGGAACCGAGGAAAGCTACGGCTACCTGGTGGAAAACGAGGTGAGGGACAAGGACGGGGTAAGCGCCGCAGCCCTTACCGCGGAAATGACTCTCTACTGGCGCAGCCAGGGCAAGGGCCTCCTGGACAGGCTCAACGAATTGTATCATATCTGCGGCTACTGGCAGGAGACGGGGATCTCCAAGTACTTCCAGGGCCCCGAAGGGCCGGGGGTGATGAAGGGCATCATGGACAATTACCGGAAAAATCCGCCCAAAACCCTGGGAGGTCTTGCCGTTACCCGGATCAGGGACATCAAAAACGGGGCGGACGGCCTTCCGCCCAGCGACGTGCTCCAGTTTTATCTTGAAGACGGAACCATTGTAAGCGCCAGACCCAGCGGTACAGAGCCCAAGATCAAGTTCTATGCCAGTTCCTGCACCAAAGTGCCGGGAGATCTTGAAAAAGCCAGAGCCGAATCGGCACAGAAACTTGAGGCCATTACGAAAGACATACGTTCTGTGATTGGAAACTGATGGAATCCTACTCCTGGGCTGTCGAAGCGTACCGCGACGGGGCTGTTTTTACCGCATTTGACATTGAAACAACCGGTCTTGACCCAAAACAGGACAGAATTGTGGAGATCGGCGCCCTGAAATTCGACAATCGGGGGCCGATTGCCCGCTTTTCCGTATTGGTGAACCCCGGCATCCCCATGAATGAAGCCGCGGAAAAGGTGAACAACATAAGCGACGCCATGCTGGCAGGAAAACCCGCGCTGGAAGAGATTCTTCCCGATTTTCTCATGTTTACCGGAAACACGGTGATCATCGCCCACAACGCCGCTTTTGACTGCGGCTTTGTCAACGAGGCTTTGAAGCGGCTTAGCGAAAAGACCCCGGCGCAGCGGGAAGATCCCTCACAGGGCGACCTCCTCCTTTCATTCGGCGAAGCCGCCCCGGAAAGCCCTTCCTGGAGGCCGCCCTTCCCCAGTTTGCCGAACCGCATAGCGGACACCCTGGTCATGGCCCGCTCCGCCTTTCCCGGCCGCCCCGGCTACAGCCTCCAGGCGCTTGCCTCCAGCCTGGGCATCAC
>JAIRXN010000118.1 GCA_031268245.1 Treponema sp.
GGATGGTATTGACGATATCGAAGAGATGTATTTTTACCATGACAAACAGGAACTCCGCTGGCATATCGACAGGGAAGACTGGATACTCCACGAATACGAAGGAACCACATGGATCGGCACCAGAGCCATTGCCATGCCGGGAAACGAAGCGCTCCCCAGGGGGCAGTTCCGGGCGGTAATAATCAACCGGGGAGGTGAAAAATCGGAACGGCTCTTTACCTTTGATGCCCCTGCCGAAAATCTCCATCCCTTTCCGTTTCTGGAAATTTCAGGCGGCGCCTGGAGGATAGATTCCGCTTATCCAAAAAACCGGTTTATCTGCTACGATATTGAGGGCAGCTTTATCAAGTTACAGGAACTGGAAGACCGCGACGGCCTCGTCTCGGAACTGAACCTTCCGCAGGAAGTCAGAACCGTAGCCCTCTGGGCGGAAGATCCGGAATATTCCACCTCCGCCCTTACCGATGCAGTGCGGATCAGGTAATGCCGGGCCCGGAAACCGAGTCGGACATAAAAATGAGTTTTATGAGGGACATCAAATCTTTTGTGCTCAGATCCGGCAGAATAACAGAAGCGCAGAAACGCTCCCTGGAAAAATTCTCTCCGTTTTTCTGTATTCCCTTTTCGGAAAGCCCTCCGGATTTTACCCGGGTCTTCGGCAACAGTAATCCGCTTACCGTGGAGATAGGTTTCGGCATGGGCATTGCCACCGCCCGGATCGCCGCCGCAAACCCGGAGATAAATTACCTGGGTATCGAAGTTTTCCGGGCCGGAGTAGGGCGGCTCCTCTGGGAGATCGAAAGAAGAAATTTACAAAATGTAAGAATCATCGAGCATGATGCGGTAGAAGTTCTGTCAAAGATGATTCCGTCTTCTTCCGTTGCAGCCTTTCATATTTTTTTCCCCGATCCCTGGCCCAAGAAAAGGCATCAAAAACGGAGACTGATAAAAAGGCCCTTTACCGGTCTTTTGACAGAAAAACTAAAGGCCCGGGGCTATATATACACGGTAAGCGACTGGGAAGACTATGCCTTGCGGGCTCTGGCGGAATTATCCGCTACCCCCGGCCTCCGCAACAATTTTGACGGTTTTGCCCCTGCCCAAGCCTGGAGGCCGCGTACTAAATTTGAAGAAAAGGGGCTTCTAAAGGGACACGAGGTAAGGGAACTATTCTTTGTAAAGGATTGAAATGAGGAAAGCAAAATGACCGGAGAAGAGAAACGTATTGCCGAACTGGAAAAACTCATAAAGAAATATCAGGATTCCTACTATAATGGTGAAGAGGAAATTACAGACGCCGAATTTGACGCGCTTTGGGATGAACTAAAAAAACTTGATCCTCTCTCCTCCGTCCTTAGAAAAGTGGGAGAGGACAGTACCGACGGTTTCCCCAAGGCAAAACACATTATCCCCATGGGAAGTCAGGAAAAGGCGGCAAACCCCCGGGAATTCCTGGAATGGGTTTCCAAAACCGGGGCGCACAAATATATTGTACAGTACAAACTTGACGGGGCAAGCCTTGAGCTTCAGTATGAAAAAGGGATATTGAGCAGGGCTGTTACCAGGGGCGACGGCTTGATTGGAGATGAGATTACAGGCAACGCAAAACGCATGAATGGCGTGCGCGGAAAGATAGCCGCAAATTTTACCGGCGGCGTACGGGGCGAAGTGGTGATGAGCCATGATGTCTGGAAGGCAAAATACAGCGGCAAGGCAAACTGCCGTAATGCGGCTAACGGCATCATGCGCCGCAAAGACGGTACAGGCTGCGAAGACCTTGAGTATATCACCTACGATGCCGCCGCCGTGGACAATGATGATTTTTTCAGCGACGAAGGAGTAAAACTTGCATGGCTGGAAAAACAGGGGTTTTCCGTAACCAAAGCAAAAGAATTCGGTGATGCCGGGAAGATCATTGCCTACCGGGACAAGGTGGCCGAAAACCGCGCGGAGCTCCCCGTGGACATTGACGGCCTTGTAGTCAAAGACAAACAAACCGATCAGGCGGATCTCCGCAGGGCAAGGCCGGAAAGACAAATCGCCTTCAAGTTTGAACTGGAAACCGCGGTGAGTGTCTTGAAAGCCGTGGAATGGAGCGAGAGCGGAGCTACCTATACCCCCATCGGGATTGTAGAACCGGTGCGGCTTGCGGGGACTACGGTTCAGCGGGCAAATCTTAATAACCCCGACATGATCCGCGGCATGGGATTGAAGATCGGCAGCAGGGTGATGGTTGTAAAGCGCGGGGAAATTATTCCCAAGATTGAAGGTCTCGCCGGGGAAGGCCCAGGAGCGAATGCAGCCGGATTGACAGAGATTGTGTTTCCCCGCACATGCGGGGCCTGCGGTACGGAACTGGTAGACGGCGGTACAAGACTTTACTGCCCCAATGCGGACTGCCCCAAACGCCTCCTGCACCGGCTTGAAAAATGGACAAAGGTTCTGGATATACGGGAACTCGGCGAAAAACTCATCCGCCAGCTTTTTGACAAGAACAGGGTTCGCCGCATACCGGATCTCTACACCCTTGAAGCGGAAGAACTCTCCGAATTTGAACGTATGGGCGAACTCTCCGCAGCAAAGGTACTGCGCCATATCCGCAGCTCCCGTGAGCTTTCCCTTTCCTCTTTTATCGCGGGTTTTGATTTTGAAGGGGTAGGGGAGCTGATCATGGAAAAGGCGGCTTCTTACGGTTTTGATACCCTCGATAAACTCCGCTCTGCACACACAGCGGATCTTGCGGCAGTCTACGGCCTGGGGGAAATTACCGCGCAGACCATTGTTGACGGCCTAAAGGAATGCGCCGCTGAAATTGACGGGGTTCTTGCAGCGGGGATCATCAGCATTGCCCCTCCTCCCCCTCCGGAAAACCAGCCCCTGAAGGGAAA
>JAIRXN010000179.1 GCA_031268245.1 Treponema sp.
CCTGGAAGAAGAGTCAAGGCCGGGGAAATGGGAAAATTCGGAAGAAAAAAGCATCCGTTTTATAGAGGATCTGGAAAAGCTGGTCAAAAAAATCCGGGAAGCCCTGGATTCGTAAACGGATCTTAAGGAAGCGCCGCTTTAATGGAAGTCGCCCCAGCATTTTCCGGTTTCCACGCTGACCCGCAGCGGAATGCTTAAGCTTACCGCCTTCTCCATTTCCTCTTTTACCAGCGCCGCCGCATCCCCGGCTTCCGCTTTGGGGCACTCAAGAATGAGTTCATCGTGAACCTGCAGGAGAAGCCGGGCAGGGCTCTTCTCTTTAACAAGGCGTCTGTCCAGGTTGATCATGGCCTGTTTCACAATGTCTGCCGCGCTGCCTTGTATCGGCGTGTTTACCGCAATCCGGTCGGCTGCAGCCTTTTCCGTTTTGTTCCGCGAATTGATGGCGGGAATATAACGGCGCCTTCCAAAGATCGTGGAGGCGTAGCCTGTTTTCTCGGTCTTGCGGATAAGTTCCCCAATAAATTTCCTCACCCCCGCATAGGTGGCAAAATATACATCGATAAAAGTCTTGGCTTCCGTGCGGCTGATACCCAGTTCATTTGCAAGACGGAAGGCGCTCATGCCGTACATCACCCCGAAGTTGATCGTTTTGGCAATGCGCCGCTCCACGCTCTGTACCTTGTCTTCCGGAATACCGAAGATCAGGGCCGCCGTCCGGGTATGCACATCTTTCCCTTCGCCGAAGGCCGCATTAAGGTTTGGATCCTGGGAAAGGTGGGCCAGAATCACCAACTCTATCTGGCTGTAATCCGCCGAGATGAGTAGCTGCCCCGGAGAGGCAACAAAGGCTTTCCTGATATGCCGCCCTTCCTCATCCCTGATGGGAATGTTCTGCAGATTCGGTTCCCTGCTGGAAAGCCGGCCTGTGGCAGTCCCTGTCTGCACAAAGTTTGTGTGGATTCGGCCTTCCCTGTCGGCCTGTCCGGGAAGGGTGTCCACATAGGTTGATTTAAGCTTCGCCATGGTACGGTGCCGGAGGATCATCGCCGGCAGGGGATCTTCCAGGGCCAGCTCTTCAAGAACGCTTTCATCGGTGGAATAGCCGGTCTTGGTCTTCTTGCCCGGCTTGAGTTTCCGCTCTTCAAACAGTACGGTCTGAAGCTGCTTGGGAGAGCCCAGGTTGAACTCATGCCCCACAAGCGTCCAGCACTGATCCTGAATTTTATTGAGTTCCGTAGAGAGTTCTTGCCCGTATTCCCCGAGTACCTTCCCTTCAATCCTGATTCCCAGTCCCTCCATCTCCGCCAGTATAGGAAGCAGGGGCATCTCCAGAGCCGTAAAAAGATCCATGGCTCCGGCGGCGAGGAGTTTCTGTTCCAGATGGAGCTTCATCCGCAGGCAGAGATCGGCGTCTTCGCCCGAGTAGCGGACGGCGGTTTCAAGACTTACGCAGTTGAAGGTACTCCCCTTGGGAACAATATCGTTGTACGCTATGGTTTCGGCATCCAGAGCATAGGCTGCCAATGAATCCAGCGAATAGTTGTTCCGCTCGGGATCCACAAGCCATGCCGCCACCATGGTATCCCATATCCGGCATTTCCAGCGTTCAATTCCCCAGCCGCGGCTCACCTTATAGTCGTACTTGGCATTGTGGGCAATGAGCGTCATGTCCGCATCGGCAAAGAGGGGAAGGAGGAGGGCCCTTACCTTCCCGGGTTCCAGAAAGGCTGAATCCTCTCCGTGTACTGCCAGCGGGACATAGAATGCCTCTTTCGGTTTTATTGCCAGGGAAATACCGACAGGATGCGCGTTCCACGCGTCAAGGGAATCGGTCTCAAAGTCCAGGGCCATGATTTTCTGCTTCTCTGCCGCGGCAAGAAGTTTTTCAAGTTCCTTCAAATCAATAATAGCCTTGTAGATTCCCTCTCCCCTCAGTGCGGAATCAACCGGTACTCTTGCCGGCCCCGCAGAAACTCTGTCTCCTCCCCCGTCCGCGCTTCCCGCCCCCTTTCCCCCGTCCAGCGCCTTTGCTACCGAGAACACTCCCTCCCGGCGCAGGATTTTTGCGCCGCTTTCCCGGTCAAGCATTTCCACGGAAAGTTCATCAATACTTTTCAGTGTAAAGGGTACCTGGTACTCCAGTTGGATAAGTTTTTTTGAAAAATAGGCGCTTTCCTTTCCTTCGGCAAGCTTCTTTCCCACCGCACCTTCGATGCCTGCAATGTTTCTGTAAATTTCATCCAGCGAACCGTAACGGGTCATGAGTTTTACCGCGGTTTTTTCGCCTATTCCTTTTACGCCGGGTACATTGTCGGAACTATCCCCGGTAAGGGAGAGGAGATCCAGCACCCGGTCAGGATCAACGCCCCATTCGGCCTTTACCTCGGAAACCCCAACCAGTTCATAGTTAATTCCGCTGCCTTTTCCGGTTCCGGTATTTCCCCCCTGTTTAAGAGGTCTCAGTTCGTACACATTCTCTCCCACAAGCTGCAGCAGATCCTTGTCGGAAGAGAGAATATAACACTGCCGTCCCTCCTTGCCGCATCTGCGGGCCAGAGTAGCGATAATGTCATCCGCCTCGTAGCCTTCTGCCCGGAGAACCTTCACCCCCAAGGCATTCAGGGCATCTTCCACCAGGGGAACCTGCTCATGGAGATCCGCGGGAGCCTTCTGCCTTGTGGCCTTATATTCGCTGTACATCTTGTGCCGGAAAGTCGGCGTCCGGGAATCCAGAATCGCCGCCAGAACAAGAGGTTTTTCTCTGGCGCCCCCCGCCGCCGGAGCCCCCTCATCCAGAAGACTCACCAGAGTTCGCATGAAACCGAAGAGGGCGCTTATATTTTTCCCCTCGGAATTCCGTAAGGGGTGGGTGAGAAACGCAAAATACGAACGGTAGATAAGCCCGTAGGCATCAATAAGATAGAGAGGGGGAAGCTTTTTCATT
>JAIRXN010000199.1 GCA_031268245.1 Treponema sp.
TGGTGTTCTGGAACGGGTTTTTGCCGCGTTACAGAGGGAGGGATTGATAAACAAGAAGGTTTTTTCAGTGGACTCAACATCAATCAAAGTCCATCCTGACGCCCGCGGGGCTTTAAAAAAACGGCAGGCAGGCGACAGGTAAGTCGCGCGGGGCTGGAATACGAAGATTCATGCGATGGCAGCAAGTGATACGCCGGTTAAGGGGTTCAGCTTGTCAGCCGGGAACGCGAGTGACGGGGCAGAGGGCCGTCTTTTGATGGAAACGGCGGGGCCGATGGAAGAAAGTGCGGCGTTGCTAATGGATCGGGCATATGAAGATGACCAGACACGGATGACGGCATGGGGGTTACGGTTCAAACCCGTTGTGCCGCCAAAGAGCAACCGGGTACATCCGTGGAAATACGACCGGGAGCTATACAAGCGGCGAAATGAAGTTGAACGTTTTTTTCGACGAATAAAGGGATACCGCCGGGTTTGTACCCGTTATGATAAACTTGACATAATGTTCACCGCATTTATTTATGTGGCCATTATTGTTATCTCTTTACGTAGTGTGAACACGTTATAATACTTAAATTCACTCTCCCCGATGAATTCCCGCAGAATGCTTGTTCCGGAAACATACTGAGGCGGAATGAGCGCAAAATTTTCAAGGAAAGAGAGCAGCCTTACCGACTCCGCATATTCTTCGGTTCCCGGCTTTACCGCACGGAGCAGGGGATCCGCATAGAATTTCAGGACAGCCAATTCATAGTCCAGCGCGGAGTTGAATGCGGCGTCGGCTTCATTCTGGAAAGGAAAGATCCACTTCCGCTCTCCCCGCTGAACACTGGGCCACATTTTTATTGTACCTGCCGCATCCTTTCCCCTGAACTGGTTATCCCTCACCATGCGGCGGAGCAGCCGGTTATCGCTGGTAGGAATGCGGTTATGGTCATCCAGATTAAGCTGGGTAAGAGCCGAAACGTAGAGGCGGAATTTGTTTTCACTCCTGACGGCCGGGGTAAGGGCGTCGTTGAGGCCGTGTATGCCTTCCACAATAAGCATGCTTCTCCGGACCAGACGAATTTTTTTTCCGCCGCCTTCCCTGCGCTTCCCGGATTTAAAATCGAACACGGGTATTGTAACTTCATCCCCGTTAAAGAGGGCCAGAAGCTGTTCATTGAGAAAGGGAATGTCCAGAGCTTCAAGGTGTTCGTAATCCGGGTCTCCCTTTTCGTCCGGCGGAGTCTTTTCCGTGCCCACGTAGTAATCGTCCAGGCTTATGGCAATGGGTTCTATGCCCAGAACCTTGAGTTCAATGGAGAGGCGTTTTGCACTGGTGGTTTTTCCCGAGCTGGAAGGCCCTGCAATAAAAACCGCCTTAACAGAATCTCTGCGTTCATAGATGCGGTCGGCAATCTCCGCCATCTTGCGGGCCTGGAACGCTTCGGCTATGCGGATATAGTCCTGTATCGTGCGGTTGGAGATCAGTTTATTGAGTTCTCCAACCGAGTGAACGCCGACGATGCGTCCCCATTTCTTGTATTCCTGATACACCGAAAAGAGCCCGGGACTGTCTTCAAAGGGATCTATGGTTTTCCCCCGTCCCGTTCCGGGAAAACGGAGAAGGAAACCGTCTTCATAAGGTCTTAGTTCAAAAGCGGAAAGTTTTCCTGTCCTGTTGATAAGAGGCTCAATATAGAGATCCGCAAAACTTTCACAGCGGTTTACCTTGATCCTCGATTCGCTGCGCTGGGCAAGAAGTTCCGCCGTATCGGCCTGACCGCTTTTCCGGAAGTACTGCATGGCTTCCCAATAGGCTATGTAGGAAAGGTTTATGGGGAGATCCTTCTCTACTAAAGACCGCATGGCCTCTTCCAGAGAGGCAATGTCATGATGTTCCGCTTTGGCGCCCGCGGCAAAAGTGTAATAGTAGCTGTTCCCCAGGGAGTGGCCTATGTAGAGGCGCTTTTCCGGAAACAGATTCCTTGCAGCCATGGCAAGAAGGAAGGCCAGGGAACGGCGGTAGATCATCACCCCATCAGGAGAATCTACGGGAACAGGCTCAAGATAGGCGTTTACCATTATCCTGGTACTGAGGGGACGGATCTCGTTGTTTATCTTTACCGCAGCAATCGTTTCTTCGCCGATATCAAAGCGGTCCAACAGGGCATCCGCCTGAATGTCTTCCCCGGTGCGGATTTCTTTCCCGCCGCCGAATTTAACGCTGATTTCACTCATGCCTGTTCCTCCGTCTATAAATCACCCAGATGGTTTTCAAGAAGCTTCAGTTTCATGGCCCTTAAATTTTCGGTAACGGAAACCTTGTACACATGCGGATTCAAGAGTCTCTTGTAGCTCTGATCAAAACATTCAAGATTCGCGGCCGCGTGGAGGCGGATCTCCGCAAGATCCGGTTCGGTTCCGCAGGATTTTCCTTCTGCTATCCGTTTTTTCAACAATACTTCCGCGGAACCTTCCACAACATGCTTAAAATGACGATAGTCGGCCTGGGGATGCCAGAAGGAATATTTTTTCCCCTCTTCAATAGTATCACCGTTGTCGATGGACATGACATCCGTTACCGCCATACCCGCAGAATCCTTGATGCGCCAGACCTGTTTGATTCCCGGGGTGGTGGTCTTTTCGGGGTTATCGGAAAACTTCATCACCGGGATGATTTTTCCCCCTTCATGCCGGGCGGTCAGCTTGTAAACCCCTGTAAAGGCCGCGTCGGTCCCCCCGGTAACCATCCGGGTACCCACACCCCAGGAGTCGATGGGCGCGCCGGCTATACTGAGCGTCTGGATAATCGACTCATCAAGATCATTGGAAACGGTAATCGTCGCATCATGCAAACCCGCCTCATCAAGCCGTTTGCGGCATTCAAGGGCCAGATAGTGAATGTCTCCCGAGTCCAGTCTTACCCCGAAATTCTTCCCCTTTTCGGCAAGCTTTTTTCCTACCTTGACGGCATTGACTATACCGCTCTTCAGGGTGTCGTAGGTATCAATAAGAAAGATCGTTTTGTCAGGATATATTTCGGCATAAGCTTCGAAGGCTTCCTCTTCGCCGGGAAAGGCCATCACCCAGGAATGGGCCATGGTACCCAATACCGGTATGCCGTATATCTTTCCCGCCAGCGCATTGCTGGTTCCCCATGCGCCGCCTATATAGCTTGCCCTGGCGGCGCTCAAGGCGCCGTCCGGCCCCTGCGCCCTGCGGAGACCGAATTCCATCACCCGGCCCTTTCCGCTTGCAAGCCACACCCTGGCGGTTTTGGTGGCAATAAGGCTCTGGAAGTTAATCGTGTTGAGGAGCATGGCTTCGATCATCTGGCATTCGATGATGTCCCCTTCAAGGCGGATCAGCGGCTCCAGGGGAAAAACGACAGTCCCTTCATCCACAGCCCAGAGCGTTCCCCGGAAGCGGAAGTTTTTAAGGTAATCCAGAAAATCTTCCCCAAAGATCCCAAGACCCCGCAGATACTCTATATCCTCCGCGGAAAAACTGAAGGAAGCAAGTTTTTCCAGCAGGGGGCCGAGGCCGGCAAAGATCGAAAAACCTCCGTCGTAGGGCTGACGGCGGAAGAACATTTCAAAAACCGCCTTGCCGGAAATTTTCTTGCGGAAGTAACCCTGGCT
Source organism: Treponema sp. (assembly GCA_031268245.1). GTDB lineage: Bacteria > Spirochaetota > Spirochaetia > Treponematales > Breznakiellaceae > JAIRNJ01. Next base: position 3,627 of record JAIRXN010000199.1, read on the forward strand.
CATCGTAAGGGCATAGAAATCGGTGAGCAGCGCGGAATTTTCTGTACTCATGCGGAAAACCCCGTGGAGAGTTCCGGAGAGTTTGCAAGAATCACCCCGGCCTGTTTCATGTCGTCCAGGGCTTTTTCAACGGAGCCTTCCGGATAGCCCACCCCCCGGCAGGCGTCAAGCAGGACGATGGTTTTGTACCCTTCTTTTACGGCATCCATGGCGCTGTAGAAGACACAGTAATCTGTTGCAAGGCCGCCCAGCGCCACCGTCTCAATCCCCAGACCCTTTAGAAACGCCGAAAGGCCGGTTGGGGTTTTCCGGTCGTTTTCGTAGAAGGCCGAATAGGAATCCAGGTTCTGCCTGAAGCCCTTGCGGATAATAAGACTTACACATTCAAGATCAAGCCTTTCATGAAAAGCCGCGCCGTTTTTCCCCTGTACACAGTGATCCGGCCAGAGCATTTGGTCCTTTAGCTCCGCCGTATCGATGAGCTCTCCTGCTTTACGGCCCGGATGAGCCGATGCAAAAGAGACGTGATCCGCAGGGTGCCAGTCCTGGGTGGCAATAACCCGCGCTCCCCGGGCGGCAAAGACACGGGCAAGCCTGTTCAGGGGTTCTATCACATCGTTTCCCCCCCTTACCGCCAGAGCGCCGTCCGGATACTTTTCACCGGACAGAGAAGCATACGCGGGACAGAAATCATTCTGTATATCAATTTCGATAAGGGCTGTATGGCGAATATCGCCTGTCATGCTATACTCCTTACAATGAATACACTATACAATGCACGCCGGGAAATGGCGAGAGGGATGATGAAAAAAGCGGGTATCTCGGCGCTCGTTCTCAGCCCCTCAAGCGATCTGTACTATCTTTCAGGCTGCCGCTTTCATCTTTCCGAGCGGCTCATTGCCCTGGTATTAACCGGAGAAGGAATCTTCCTTGTCTATCCCCGTTTTGAAGAAAACTACGTAAGTGAAGATCTGCATTCCTGCGCCGAGTGCATTCCATGGGACGACGGGGAGGATCCTTTCAGGATAGTGACCGGGTTTCTTCCTCCGTCAGGCGGCTTCTATGCCGCAGCTTCCTCTATGCCCGCTTCCTTTCTTCTCCGCCTGCAGAAAAACGCAGAGCGCTTTTCTTTGTCGTGGCTTGACGCCGTCTCAATCATGAAGCCCCTGCGGATGCATAAGGATGAAGCCGAATATGCCTTGCTCAAAGAGGCCCAGGAGAGGGCAGGGGAGGCCCTGCAGGATCTCTACAACTGGGGCCTTGAAAAGAAAAGCGAAGAGGCTGTCGCCGGAAAACTTACGGCCCTGCTCCGGGAGAAGGGCCTTGAAAGGGCGGACTGGGGCCCCATTGTGGCTTCGGGGCCAAACGGCGCTTCTCCCCATCATTCGGTAAGCGGGAGGATCATTCAGAGGGGAGATCCGGTGGTGATCGACTTTGGAGGGGTATGGCAGGGCTACCAGGCCGATATGACGCGCAGTCCCGTAGTAGGTAAAGCTTCGCAGGAATACCGGGAAACTTATGAAGTTGTTCTCTCCGCCAACGAAGCCGCCTTCAGGGCCGCCCTTGCCGGCGCCGCCTGCGAAGATGTGGACGCCGCCGCCCGGGAACTCATTGCAAAAGCCGGTTACGGCCGGTACTTCAATCACCGGCTGGGCCATGGTATAGGCATTGATATCCACGAAGATCCCTACATGGTGACGGGCAACAAGACTCCCCTTGCGCCGGGCATGGCCTTTTCCGACGAGCCGGGGATCTACCTGCCGGGAAAATTCGGCATCCGCACGGAAGACATACTCTTTATGGGGAAGGACGGGGCGGAACGCCTCACGTCCTTCCCCCATGACTTACAGGAAATTTAATATAGAGGTTCTTTCAAAACTTCAGTTTTGAAAGAACAACCTTTAAAGAAGGCAGTTTTGCAGGCCGCAGGCCGAAAAACTGTAAGAGCCTCGGCAAAACTAACCGAGTTTTGCAAGAGGCTCTATATGTAGTCAATCCTGCCCGGAGAAATGGGATGGGCTTCCTTGCTTCCGGCAGGGTAGCCGACGGAGATCGCCACGG
>JAIRXN010000211.1 GCA_031268245.1 Treponema sp.
ATGCGCAGAAGCCACAGCGGCATTACGGACGGATGGCTGCCCGAATATTGGTTTGATACTTCCCTGTCAGGCGGCGGCGCGATGATGGACCTGGGGGCGCATCCCCTGTACATTCTTCCCTGGCTTTGCGGAACACCCAAAAGAACGGCGGGCGTATTCACTAATCTGTACGGCACATCCTCCGATGAAAATGCGGTCGTAACGATTGAATTTGAAAACGGTGCCATAGGCGTTGGGGAAACATCGTTTATTTCCCACAACACTCCCGACCTTCTTGAAATTTACGGCTCCGATGCGACCCTTCTTATATGGGGACAGGATATCAAAATATCCACGAAGAAACTCAGGGGCGTACACGAAGGGTACTTCAATCCTGATAAAACGGGAGCGAGTACCCCGCCGCCAAGCCCCATCGTGTCTTTCATTGACGCCATACTGGAACACAAGGCGCCGCCTTCCGATCTTGATGTTGACTCAGGCGTCCTTGTAAGCAGACTCATGGAAGCGGCGTATACGTCCAACCGGACAGGCGTCATCGTCCCCTGGGACATTACCCGGCATCCTCAAGCAGGTTCTTCATGATGTACTCCCGCCGCTCGGGGGTGTTTTTGCCCATGTAGAAGCTAAGCACCGGGGGTACCGCCTTGAGGGTATTCACCGACACCGGCACGAGGCGCATGTCTTCCCCGATGAACTGTCCAAACTCCTTGGGGCTAATCTCCCCCAGGCCCTTAAAGCGGGTTATTTCGCTTCCCTGGCCCAGCGCGGCGGAGGCTTCGTCCCGTTCCTTTTCGCTGTAGCAGTAACGGGTTTCCTTCTTTGTCCTCACCCGGAAGATGGGGGTCTCAAGAATATAGATGCGTCCGGTGGTAACCAGTTCCTCAAAGTATGTCAGAAAGAATGTCAGGAGGAGGTTGCGGATATGGAAGCCGTCAAAGTCCGCGTCGGTGGCGATAACGATTCTGGCATAGCGCAGGCCTTCTACATCATTCTCTATGCCCAGGGCCATCATCATGTTGTAGAGTTCCTCGTTCTTGTAGATGGCGGCCCGTTTCTTGCCGTACACATTCTCCACCTTACCGCGGAGGCTGAATATCGCCTGGCTCATCACATCCCGGCTTGAGACCATGGAGCCTGTGGCGCTGTCCCCTTCGGTGAGGAAGATCGTGGAATTCTCCCCGTCCTTGCCGTCTTCCAGATGGTGTTTGCAGTCCTTGAGTTTGGGGATCTTGAGGGCGATTTTTTTTGCGGCTTCCCGCGCCTCCTTCTTGACGGCGTTGAGTTCCGTCCTGAGGCTCTCGTTGGCGACGATCTTCTGCTCAAGCTTTTTCCCCGCGTCCTGATTCTTGTGGAGCCAGTCCTCCACCGCGGCCCTTGTCTCCTGAACAATCCAGGCCCGGATATCGCTGTTCCCCAGCTTGTTTTTCGTCTGGCTTTCAAAGACGGGATTTTTCAGTTTAATGGAGATCGCGGCAATGGTGCCTTCCCGGATATCCTCGCTCTTGTAGTCCTTCTTGAAGAAGTCCTGAATGCCCTTGAGGAAACCTTCCTTGAAGGCGGAAAGGTGGGAACCGCCGTCGCTGGTAAACTGTCCGTTTACAAAGGAGAAGTATTCTTCCCCGTAGTTATTGGTATGGGTAAAGGCAAACTCCAGGCGCTCGCCCTTGTAGTAACCCAGGGAGTAGAGGTGATCCTCCCCGGTTTCTTCGCTAAGGAGATCGTAGAGTCCCCGTTTGGAAACATACTGTTTACCGTTGAAGGCAAGACAGAGTCCTGAATTAAGGTAGGCATAGTTGCGTATCCGTTTCTCCAGGAATTCCAGGTTAAATTCGTAGTCTCCAAAAATATCACGATCCGGGGTGAACTCAACATAGGTGCCGTCTTTCTGTACCGGGCCCTTGGCGCCGGAGAGTTTCCCCTTACGGCTTGACTTCAAGTCCCCCCGTTCAAAGACCGCTTCGGCAAATTCCCCGTTCCGGACGCTTACTACACGGAAATGGCTGGCGAGGGCGTTTACCGCCTTGGTTCCCACGCCGTTGAGACCCACGGAAAACTGGAACACATCGTCGTTGTACTTGGCCCCGGTATTGATGACGGAAACCGCCTCCACGAGTTTGCCCAGGGGTATGCCCCGGCCATAGTCCCGGATTCTGGCGCTTCCGTCCCTGATCTGCAGTTCGATAAGTTTGCCGTTACCCATGATGAACTCGTCCACCGAGTTGTCTATCACTTCCTTGACCAGCACATATATGCCGTCGTCGGGGTTGGAGCCGTCACCCAGACGGCCTATGTACATCCCCGTGCGGAGCCTGATGTGTTCCAGGGAGGAGAGTGTTTTGATTTTTGACTCGTCGTAGACTCCGGCCTGGGCGCTTGCTGCAGGCTTCGAAGTTTTTGCCGCAGCCTTGCCGGCCGCGGGTTTTTCTGTTTTTTTCGCCATGTTTCTCCCACAATGCCTGTCCGGGTTCAGGACAGGCCGGTTCTATAGACTTCCTGTGTATTTTTCCTCTCCGCAAGCGGGATAAGTTCGCCGATCCGCTTTTCCGCCGTTTCGATTCTGCCTTCAAAGTCTTCGATTGCCTTAGTATACTCCTCAATACGGTTTTTGCGGTCTTCAATAGCCCGTTTAAGGCCGGCAATCTCCGCCTTCTTCCCGTCAATTTCGATGGAGGCCCTAAGGCTTTCTATGTTTCCGTCCAGTTCACGGATTATCCCTTCCTGCAGCCGGATCTTTTCAAGAGGCGCCCCGGCAGCCGTACTTTTTCCGGCAAAGTACCTGGCGCAGTTTTTACAGAGCTCCGTGAGTTCCTGTTTCCGGTCCTCAATATGTTTTTCAAGGCCGGCAATATGCTTTACCGGGCCGCCGCTTTCTCCAAGAATGATCTGCAGACTATGCCGTTCAGCCCGCAGCCTTTCAGCCTCTTCATTCAGAACGGTGATGCGCTCCTTCAGGCCGTCCAGTTTCTCCAGAATGTCTGCCGTTTCTCCATCCGCAGCCTCGTCCGGAACGGCGGCATAAGCCTCTCCCATTTCCATAAAGAGCCTGTCCAGATGTTCCTGATTTTTGCGTATACGCAGTTGGAACAACAGAGCCTGTGCATTCCTGCCTATCCAGACAAAGATATTGGAACGGCTTCCCTCATCATCCTGAATTTTTGCCTTGAAGGCTTCAATCTTTTCTTCCAGAAGCAGCGCTTCTTCATTCTTTTCCGTCATGCGGGGACTGCCGCGGGCAAATCTTCCCAAACGGCATAGCATTTCATCCTGTTCGGCTTTCAGATTCCACTCTTCCGCCTCGAGGCTGCGGATGTCCTCATCGAGCGCCTTGGTACGGCCTGCTTCCTCCTCTATGGAGCTAATCCGGGCGGCGCTTTCCTTCACGTCTTCCTGCAGACGCCGGTATTCGAGACGGAATTCTTCTTCCGTAGGCTCCGCCGCCTCCGCCGGTCCTTCCAGGATGCTTCTGCCGAAATTTTCGAGGAGAAGATCCAGAGCATGAAGACTGTCCCGCCTTTTTGCCTCGTACTCTCCAATGATTTTTCTGCGTTCATCCATACTTTTACTATAGTTAAAGACAATTTCCTTGACAATCCTGCCATAGCGCTTCACTATGGTAATTACTATCAATATCATCCCCTCATGAGGAGTCCATAATGTCTTATACTTCTGAAAACGTAAGGAATGTATCCATTGCCGGTCATGGAGGTACCGGCAAAACCACGCTTTTTGAACACCTTCTCTTTTCCGGAGGAGTCATCGCCAAGCCTGAGACCGTAGATTCGGGAAAAACGGTCTCCGATTCAAGCCCTGAAGAGATTGACCGGAAGATTTCCATCCATGCGTCCCTGGGCCATGTGGAGCGGAAGAACCGGAAGATAAATATTTTTGATACACCCGGATCATCTGATTTTACCGGAGACGTAATACTTACGTTCCGGGCAAGTGAATTTGCCCTGCTCACCGTGGACGGCCGTTCAGGTGTGCAGATTGAGACCATCAAGCTCTGGCGCAGCCTGGAGACACGCCAAAAACCCCGCGGGATCTTTGTAACCAGGATGGACGCCGATCAGGCTGATTTTGCCGGGGCGCTGGCCGATATAAAGGAAAAATTCAAGGTCGATCCGGTGCCGGTAACGATTCCCATGGGCAGAGGTTCTTCCTACAAAGGCGTCATAGACGTATTGAATGAAAAAGCCTATCTCGTTCAGGGGGAAACGGCTCTTGAAAAGGAAGTTGAGATTCCCGCGGAATTCAAAGAAGAGGCTGCCGCAGTACGGGAGAGGCTCATCGAAGCGGCCGCGGAAGGGGATGACAGTTTAACCGATAAATACCTGGAACAGGGTTCCCTTTCCCCGGAAGAGATGCACAAGGGGCTTATTGAGGCTCTGGCAGATCATAAATTCGTGCCCGCCTTTGCAGGTGTACCGCCGAAAAATTCCGGACTCGTCCCCTTCCTGGAGTTCCTTGCCGATGTAGGTCCCGCTCCGGGTACGGCCAAAGACACTGCCAGAGACGGGGAAGGCAAGGAGAGCGAAGTTCCCATCGATCCCGCAAAGCCCCTCTCCGCCCTGGTGATCAAGACCGCCTTTGACCAGTTCAGCGGAAAACTCTCCTGGGTCAAGATAATTACCGGCAAACTTGCGGCGGATTGTGAAATTTTCAATGTGACGGAAAACAAGAAGGAACGGGTCGGTAAGCTTTACATCTGCCAGGGGAAGAAACTGGAAGAGACAAACGAATTATATGCGGGGGATATTGGGATCGTCACAAAGTCCGCCACCCTCAAAACCAATGATACGATCAGCGCCGGGGACAGCAGCCTCCAGTTCCTCCATCTCCGCCTGCCTGAACCGGTTCACTCGGTGGCGGTGAATGCAACGGCAAAAAAGGATGAAGACAAGCTCGGCGAAGCCCTGATCCGGGCAACGGAAGAGGACAAGACTTTCCGTTACGAATTCAATACGGAAACAAAGGAAACGGTTATCTCCGGTATGGGCGAGCTGCAGATAGGGATCATCCTGGACAAGATCAAACAGAACCAGAAGATTGAGGTTGAAACACATATTCCCCACGTAGCCTACCGGGAGACGATCAACAAGAAATCTTCTGCGGAATACACCCATAAAAAACAGACCGGAGGGCATGGTCAATATGGAAAGGTGGTGCTGGATATTGGCCCTCTGCCCAGGGGCAGCGGCTACAAATTTGAAAACAAGATCTTCGGCGGCGCGGTTCCCAAAAACTATATTCCCGGCGTGGAAAAGGGTATTGCCGAAGGCATGGCCCGCGGCACCATGGCCCAGTATCCGGTAGTGGATGTGGAAGTAGCCATCGTGGACGGAAAGTACCATCCGGTGGATTCTTCGGAATTGTCCTTCAAGCTGGCTGCCCGCAACGCCTTCCGGGAGGCCATGAAGCAGGCCGCCCCCACCCTTCTGGAACCGGTCATGAACCTGACGGTTTTTGTGGAGGAGAAGTATCTGGGAGACGTGATGAGTGACCTTTCCGGCAAGCGGGGAAAGATCCTCGGACAGGACAGCGTAGGCGGCATCGCCGATATCCGGGCGCAAGCGCCCCAGTCGGAACTGTTACGCTATTCGATAGACCTTCGTTCCATAACCAGCGGTACAGGCTCCTTCAACGTGGAATTTGACCACTATGCGCCAATCTCCGGCCGCATTGCGGAAGATGTGATCAAAGCCTCCGAAGCCTTCCGGGTAAAGGAAGAGGAAGAGTAGCCTCTCCGTGTTATCGTTCGCGTTCTGCTTCCGCGGCGAAACGCTTTTCAAGGGGCAGGTATTCCATCCTCTGCTGGACGCATTTGTAGGCCGGCCGGATGATCCTGCCTCCCGAAACGATCTCTTCCAGGCGGTGGGCGCACCAGCCCGCCACCCGGCTTATGGCAAAGAGGGGGGTATAGAGTTCCTGCGGTATGCCCAGCATCTTGTACACAAAGCCTGAATAAAAATCCACATTGGCGCAGATATCTTTACTGTAGCCTTTTACGGCGGCAAAAGCTTCGGGCGTAAGTTTTTCCACGAGCTTGTAGAGTTTAAATTCATCACCGAAATTCTTCTGCGCCGCCAGAAGATCTGCCTTGGCCTTGATCAATATGGCCCGGGGGTCGCTTTTTGTGTAGACCGCATGGCCCTGGCCATAGAGCAGACCCGTCCTGTCATAGGCTTCTCCCCGGAGAATCTTTACAAGATAGGCCAGCACTTCTTCTTCGTCATCCCAGCGTTTTATGTTTTTCATGATATCGTCCATCATTCCCATTACCTTGATGTTTGCGCCCCCATGCTTGAAGCCCTTGAGGGAGCCGATTCCCGCGGAAATGGCGGAATAGGTATCCGTGTCGGCGGAGGAGACAAGGTGCACGGCAAAAGTAGAATTGTTACCGCCCCCGTGTTCGGCATGGAGGATGAGGGCCAGGTCGAGAAGTTCTGCCTCAAGCCGGCTGTAGTGCTGATCCGGTCTGATGAGGGACAGCAGTGTTTCCGCGCTCTGACAGCTTGATGCAGGCAGATGAATGATGAGGCTTTCGTGATCATAGTAATGCTTCTTTGCCATATAGGAATATGCCGCGATGGTGGGAAACCGGGCGATAAGTTCAATACACTGACGGAGCACATTTTCCGGACTCCGGTTCTCCGGATCATCATCGTAGGAATAAAGGGTAAGAACCGAACGGGCAAGCTTGTTCATGATATCCTGCGAGGGCGCCTTCATGATGGAGTCTTCGGCAAAGTTTGCAGGAAGCACCCGTTTGTTTCCCATGAGTGTATTGAAGCGGGCAAGTTCGGCCTTGCCGGGAAGATACCCAAAGAGAAGGAGGTATACGGTTTCTTCAAAGCCGAAACGGTTCTCCTGTTCGGCGCCCCGTACCAGATCCTCTACATCAATACCCCGGTAGTAAAGCCTGCCGGGAACAGAGACTTTTTCACCTTCACTAATCATGTAACCGTGAACTTCTCCGATCCTGGTAAGACCAACCAGCACACCTGTGCCGTCGGCGTTACGGAGTCCCCGTTTTACATTAAACCTGTCGTAGAGTTCAGGATCGATATAATCGTTTCCCGCAAGATCACTTACATATTGTCCGGTAAGACTCATACTCATCCTCCACCTATTTTTTTTTCGTCTTCTTCCCGAATCTCGACCCGGCGTATCTTCCCGGAAATTGTTTTAGGCAGCTCATGGACAAATTCTATTATCCGGGGATATTTATAGGGAGCGGTTACCTTCTTCACATGGTTCTGCAGTTCCACCTTGAGTTCCTCCGAAGGAACCCAGCCCTTGGCAAGAACGATGGCGGCCTTGACTATCGTTCCCCGGTCAGGATCCGGCACACCGGTAATGGCGCATTCCAGCACGGAGGGGTGTTCGTGAAGGGCGCTCTCCACCTCGAAGGGGCCGATGCGGTAACCGGAGCTCTTGATGACGTCATCCGAGCGGCCCACAAACCAGAGATAGCCGTCTTCATCCCGCCAGGCCATGTCACCCGTATAGTAAATATCATCGTGCCAGACGCCGGCGGTAAGCTTGTCATCCCGGTAATAGCCGCCGAACATTCCCGGCGGTTTCCTCCGTCCGGTACGGACTACGATCTGCCCCACTTCGCCCATGTCACAACTGCCGCCGTCTTCCCGGATCAGATCCAGATCATAGCCCGGCGAAGGCCTTCCCATGGAACCGGGTTTTGGTTCAAGCCAGGGGTAGGTACAGACAGTAACGGTAAGTTCCGTCTGGCCGTAACATTCCCGGAGCTTGAGTCCCGTAGCGGCTTTGAACTGTTCGTAGATCTCCGGATTGAGAGGCTCCCCTGCCACGGCGCAGTTACGGAGGGAAGAAAAATCGTATCCGGAAAGATCTTCTTTAATAAAAAACCGGTATATGGTCGGGGGCGCGCAGAACGTAGTTACCTTGTGCGAACACACAACCTTCAGCATCTGTGCGGGTACAAAACGGTCGTAATCGTAGACAAAAACCGCGGAGCCGCAGATCCACTGTCCGTATATCTTTCCCCAGGCCGCTTTGGCCCAGCCTGTATCCGCAACGGTAAGATGGAGGCCGCCGGGAACTACCCGCTGCCAGTACAGCGCAGTAAGTATGTGACCCAGAGGATAGGCAAAGTCGTGGCGTACCATCTTTGGCATGCCGGTAGTACCGGAAGTAAAATAGAGCAGCATGATGTCGTCGTTGGTGTTGAGCGCGGAAGGTCTCTTCAGTTCGGCGGAAGCAGTATCCATGGCGCTTTTAAAATCAATCCAGGAGGAAGTTGAACTGCCGGCGGAAGAATTCCGTACAACGCCTGCCGGTCTTGCAGAGCCGGCCTGTGCATCCTGATTTTCGCAGGCATGCACCGAGCGGACAAATGCCTTGTAACGCAGCGCAACAATATCGGAAGCTTCGCCGTCCCGCGTGAGACGGAGTTCCGCTTCTTCCACCCGGAGCATCACCTGTTCATCATCCACACAAATGATGCCGGCAACATCGGCGGCATTACAACGGTATATAATATCCTTGGTAGTAAGAAGATGTGTGGCGGGAATGGCAATGGCGCCGATCCTGTGAAGGGCAAGGAGTATGGGCCAGTATTCCCAGCGGCGCTTCAGGATGAGCATGATCGGGTCGCCCTTTCCGATGCCTGCATTCTTAAGGACATTGGCCGCCCGGCAGCTCAGGGTTTTCAGTTCCCCGTAGGTGAATTCCGCCTCGGCGCCTTTCTCGTCACACCAGACCAGGGCCCGTTCCGCAACCTTGGTTTCCGCCAGATAATCCATCACGTCCCAGGCAAAATTAAAATTATCCGGTATATTAACCGTGTAGCCTGAGTAAAAGTCCTCGTAGGAATCAAAGTCCAGGCGGGAGACAAATTTTTGTAACAATTCCACTGTTTTTTCCTTATTGTTAGATTAATTGAAGCGCGGGTTTATCCCGAACCGGGACGGACTCACATAATCATTGCGATAAAACGGGCCTTGCCGCCTCCCAGAGCCTTCATTCCATGGAGTTCGCCGGAATCATAGTAGATCGAATCTCCGGGGCCCAGCTCCGTTTCGTGGCCGCCTACAGAGATCAGAAGCCGGCCTTCCAGCACATAGTCAAATTCCTGTCCCGGATGGGTGTTGAGGCTCAAGGGTTTGTTTTCCGTATCCGCATCCGCTTCCACAAGGAAGGGTTCCGCCTTCTTGCGGTGAAAATTGTAGGCCAGATTCCAGTAAGCATACATGGGGCGCCGGTCTACCTCGGGAGCCTTCCCGGATCGTGAAACACAAAAAGTCTTTAGTTTGGGAGTTTCCCCTTCCATGAGTTCGCTTAAATCCACCTTAAAGCGCGCTGCAATTTCCACCAAAGCGCCGATGGGAAAATCCTTTTCTCCGGATTCCCAGCGCCTGTACTCGGCCGGATCAAACCTGAGTTCCCGCGCCAGAGTTTCCGCCGGTATCTCTTCTATTTCCCGTAGCACCTTTACCCGTGCAATAATTTCCTTTACCTTCTCCGTCATTTTTTCCTCCGTTATATCAAAGCAGGTGTATGATCGATCATGATTCTGTCAACCTGCCGGCCTGACCGCGCAGGGAAAGCGCCAGTTCCTTCCACACCAGTTGATCCTTTTGCGAAAGGGCGCGAAATTCCTCCTGCCTGCCGTAGGCGGATAACTCAATAAAATTATCTACCCGTTTTTTGAGTTCATCAAATTTATCTTCCTCAAAATCCCTAATCCAGGCGGGAACTTTTTTACATGTTTCAAGAAGCATGCCGTAATGGGATGCACAGAGCCCTTCCGAGTCCCGGTAGAGTTTCTGCAGTTCCCTCTCCTCGTCCCTTTCTCCGCCGCAGCCCGAAAGAAAAGTTAAATATTCATTTTCAATCCGTTTGCGTTCGGCGCATACGGGGCATATCTCTTTCGGTCTCCAGGGCTTCCTCGTCCGGAAATGGGCGATCCTCTCTTCGAGAATATCCCTCCCCAGTATCGCTACCGCAAGACCGTCCCGGAACGAAACAAGGTTTTCCGAATGAAAACTGCAGAACCCCCCCGCCTGCCGGTAAGACTTCCTGAAACTCCGGTTTGACACATGCTCAAAGAGCATATTATCAATGTAGCGGTCAGCCCGGCCGGCAACGATTCTGCAGAGAGGGCAACCCGGCTGAACGGCAGCCTTTTGGAATTCAAAAAAATTGATATGCTTGTCAACCATCGCTTATTCCCTTATCTCCATAGCGCCCTCTCCGCGGGCCACGAAAACAGTAACTTTTATGTTCCGCTCCCTAAAGGCCGCAAAAAATCCGTTCTCCACCACTCCGGGGATACGGTTTATTGCACTTTCCATAAATTCGGGATCAACCGGAGAAGGAAAACGGATATCCAGCAGAAGGTTCCCGTGCTCCGTGATAACAGGCCCGGCCTTGCGGACAGCCTCCCGCAGCGTTACTGCCGCACCCAGTTTTTCAAGTTCCTTTGCTACGCTCAGCCTTGCCTCGATCACCGTTTCCACCGGGACGGCAAAGACGCTTCCAAGGGACGGGACGCTTTTACGCTCGTCGGCCACGAGGGCATAGGAAACGGAAGCATAGGCGGCAATCTTTTCCAGAAGCAGCGCCCCTCCCCCGCCCTTGATACAGCGGCCCTGCGGATCAATCTCGTCGGCGCCGTCAATAGTAAGATCCAGGTTTCCGGAAAGCAGAGGAGAATTGAGGGAATACTGGGGAATGCCCAGTTTTTCACATTCAATGCCCGACTGGAAACTCGTGGGAAAGACGCGGATATCTTTGATCCTTCCTTCCGCCAGAAGTTCACCCACACGGCGGATCGCATGGATGGCGGTAGATCCGGTACCGAGGCCCAGCTTCATCCCGCTTTTTACCAGTGTTTCCGCCGCCCTGTATCCCGCCTCTTTCTTCATTTCCTGTTCTGTCATTTTGGCTTCCCGCTAAAAGATTACCCGGTCAAGAATCTGATCCGGCAGTTCCTTGCCCATAAATTCTTTGTACTGATACTGCGCCTGACGGAGCAGCATATTCCTGCCGTTGATCACCCGGCAGCCTGCAGCCGCGGCCCTTGACAGAAACTGTGTCATCTCAGGCTTGTAGATAAGATCCATGACAACTTCGTTTCCCCGGAACTTGTAGAGTTCCAGAGGATCCCGCAGTTCGTGACCTTCCATGCCCGCCGAAGTAGCCTGCACAATAATCTGTGAATATTTTTCCATGAGTTCGCTCCCCTGACTATCCAGCCCTCCCCACTTGAAACGGTAAAGGGCGGCAAGATCCCTGGCCCTGGAAGGATTCCGGTTGAGGACAAGAACCTTGGCCTTCTGCCGGTGAAGTTCCCAGAGCACCGCCCTGGCCGCTCCCCCGGCTCCTATAACGGTAATTTTTTTGCCCTTAAAGCTGCGCTCCTTGATAAAGGCCAGCAGAGATTCGGAAAAACCTTTTGTATCGGTATTGACGCCAAGCCAGCCGTGCAGAAAACGCACAATAGTATTGCAGGCGCCAATATCCTCAAGCTCGGCGGCCTTATGCGCACAGTGATGGAGAACCTCTTCCTTGTAGGGCACGGTAACCGAAACCCCGGAAAGCCCGATAGTATCCGCAAGGCCCATAAAGACGGCCAGATTGTCCGAAGGTATGGGAATATACACCGCATTGGCATTTTCAAGCGCAAAAATAGTGTTGAAAATTTTTGGGCTGTCACTGACCTTGAGAGGGTAACCCGTAACGGCAAATATTTTGGTAGCGTCAGTAATAGTGCGAAAACGGTAAAATTCGGCCATCTCGACGGGATCGAGTTGACCCGGCGCGGCAAGAGGACTGTCCGGCTCCCCGTCGGCGGACGTGTAAGTCATGTAAGAGCCCAGTTTTTCCGCCAGAATGCGGGTACATAGGCCGAAAGGCCCCATCCCAAGAAGTATCTTATCCGGACCCGCAGTTTTCCCGGCGGCCTGAAAAATGGAAAGCACGTCCCCGATTGACTGGGGCGCAAGGGCTACCTTTGGAAGCTCGTCTCCCGCCCGGACAAGAGATTTTATTTTTCCCCCAATATCGCTCTCCATGCCCCTGATATTGTGAAAAGATCGGATAATCCTGGTACTAAAAGTACGGGCCGCTTCTTCAAGGCTGGGAACATTGAGATCCTCTTCGAGATCCACATAGGCAAAATTCTTCCGTCTGTCCGCTTCGGCAAAGGCAAGACCCCGCGAAAACAGGTGAACACGGGAACCTTCACCGCTGTTGAATGCTCCTCCGTCCACATCCCGCCGGATAGTAAGAATAACCGGAATCCCGGCCATTTCGGGAAAGCGCCGGATAAGGAAACGTTCATCCGGATCAAGAAGATCGACACGCAGTTCCGCAACATCGATATACTTACGGTATTTTTCGAGAATCTCAAGATTCCGGGACAGAGTTTTCCCCGTAAGGCACAGACAGATCTTTGCCACGCTTACTCCACATTATAGATCCGGCCGGTACAGAAAGATGGCGCTTACCGCCCCGGCTGAATTAAAATTGAGACGAACATCCAGCGGCCAGGGACTCTGCCTGAGAGAGCAGATGACACTGTCGGAAAATTCCCGCACTCCCTCCCCCAGAGAGAGAATCGCCGCGGGCCGGGAATCTCCTATACGGATTTCCCGGAAATTTTTTACGCCTACCTGCCAGACCCGGTCACGGTAAAGATAAAAATCCCCCTCAGGATAGACAAAAACCACATCATCCTGCCATTCCTGGGCCCCTCTCGCCGAATACACCTCTTTGGGAACCCCAAAACGCGAAAAAAGCTCCGTAAGATCCAGACCCACGAGGTTTTCCGGCCCGGAATCTGCATTCTGCGCACTTACAGACAGCAGGCCGCAAAACAACAGGGATGCGCATGCAAAAACTCTCAAAGAAATTGCCATCACTTTACCTTATAGAAAAACCGCCGATTTTTCAAGCGTTACAGGAGGAGGGACAGGAATACGCGGAACACGAGGCGCACGGACTTACAGGCTTCACTCCGGCCCTGCGGATCTCCGCTATCCCCGCATGCAACCGCCGGGGAGGAATTTGGTCAATATTAATATGAATTCTCCGGTGCGTTCCGCCGAGCAAACACAGATGAGCGAAGCTTTCTCTCCGGCAACTATCGCCGCCCTTTGCTTTAGAGGAGCGGAAAAATACAAAAAACGCCGTGCCTTTGAATATTACCGTGAAGGGAGACTCTACGGGGAACTGAACTATGAAGAAATGGCAAATCACGCCCGGCGTCTTGCGGCGCTGCTGTCGAGCCTCGGCGTACAAAAAGGCGGAAAGATACTGCTTAGTGCGGACAATTCCGCCTTCTGGCCTGTATACTATTTCAGCGCCTGCATTGCCGGAGCCCGGCCGCTGACAGTATCCCCGGAAACAGCGCGCAGAGAACAGAAGGCCCTGCAGTACGAGGGGATCTCCGCGGCACTCTTTTCGGCTTCAGGCGAAAGGGCCATTCCGGCGCTTCCCCCGGACATACCCGGAATCTTTGTTGACAGAATCCGCTGGGAGGGAAAGGGCGACGCGCCGGTAAGCTTCCACGGGATAGAAAAGCGGGTGAACTTTCCCGTCCCGTCCGAATCCATCGCCAAAAGCAGCGCTGATCCTGTTGTAAAAAACGCATCCCCGATTCCCGTAAAACTCTACAGGAGAGACCGCTTCCTTTCGGCAGTATCCCTGTCTTCCGTTAAAGGAATCAAATTTTCCCTTATAACTCCCATACTCCACGGTTCCATGGTAACCGTTCTTGATGAAACCTCTTCCGCGGAAAGTCTGCTTGGGGCATGCCAGCACCTGCATCCGACAGTAATTGTAACAGACGGAGAAAAACTGGAAAAACTGTTCCGGAAAAAAGTTAAACCATGGCTTGAAAAACCTCTCTTCCGTTCCGGCATTGCCCGGTTTTTTGCGCTCCGGTTTGCAGGACGGCGCTTTATAAAATCTTTGGGCGCCTGGATACGTATTCTGTGCATACAGGAAAAACAAAACATTTCTACCGAATCATCCCTTTCCCCGGAAGCGGAAAGCTTTATCAAAAGTCTCGCTCTTCATGTGTACAGGGCGGATAACATGAGGTGAGGGCAGGGCATCGGCGTTTACTTTCAAGTACCGCGAAACTGCCAAACTTTGAAGAGTTTTTAACCACAACGGACACAAAGGTTTTTGTGGGAAGCAATTAGAATAAAATGTTGTACATTTTATTCGCAGTGGGGTCTAATACCCAAGAACCGGCTCACGGGGGAGCTTCTGGGCGGTTAGAATTGGTAACACCAACAAAAATTTGGTAGTAGACCCCACGGTTAAATAATTTCCTTACAGAACGAACCTCGTAAACTTATGTAACGCTTACACGATGCCTCGCCCTTCAGGCCGAGGAGGTTCATTCTTGCGCAGTTCCTAAGGCGACACGCTCCCGGTACAGTTCACGGCCTACCATGGAAAGAGTAAGTTCCGTGTCGCGGGGAAGTTCGTAGGGCAGGGTAAAATCTCCGCCTGCATAGTTTATCTCTCCCAGCGTGATGCGTTCCCCGGAAGGGAAAAGGGCCTCAAGTTTGACCGGCAGCGGATAGGGATTTTTGGGTATCGAATACCGGAAAAGACCGAACACATAATCATCCGGGGACTCCAAAGGAGAAGCAACCGTTATCCCCAGTGTACTGTTATTGGGAACTTCCGTATCCCCCGCAGGACTCTGACGGACGACGAGAAGAGCGGTCTCTCCTTCCTCCTGCGGCCGGACACTGAACACAAAGTCCAATCCTGTTTTTCCCACGGCTTCAAGAGCCTCGCCCACGCTCATATTTACCAGGCTGGGCACATACACCATCGCGTTTTCAGCTCCCAGACTTACCGAAAATTCCAGTACCGCCGGGCCGGAAATGTCCGTACCGGGCAGCGGGGACTGCTGCAGAATCAATCCCGCAGGTTCGGAGGAATATTCATACATAAAAGGTTCTTTCAGGCTGAGAAGAGGCATAGCGCTTCCCGATGCGGCATTGAGAGTTTGAATCTCCATTCTGACATCATCAACAGTGCGGCCTATGTAGTTTTCCACCCGGCTAATCAGTATCCCCTGGCTTACCACGAGACGGATACGCCGGCCGGCCTTGACAATGGCGCCTGCGGCCGGTTCCTGCTCGAGAATTATCCCCTTATCCAGAGCGGACTGGGAATAGCGGAGTTGAATCCTGGGGTAAAGCTCCTTCACTTGAAGTTCCATAAGGGCGGCGGTAAGTTCCTTGCCCCGCACTTCGGGAACCATGGTTTCCTCGGCGCCGCGGACTGACGCAAAGAAAATTGAAAGGGCTACAATGCCGACAAAGACAAGAATACCGATAGCCATGCTGATGAAGAGCCTGAGATGGTTCCCCACATAATTTTCCATCGAATCAAGATCAAGTTTGAATAAACCCATACTTACCCTTATGTTCCCCTATTCGAGTTTTGCACCTAAAAAATGCCGTTCACCGTTGAGAAAGGCCTGAAAATCCAGGGCCTTGCGGGTCTGGTACTGGAGACCTGAGACAGCGAGTATTCCTTCTCCAGTTTGTATCAGTATACCCCTCTTCTTGTCTACGCCCAGAACCTTCCCCGGCTCCGCGGAAGCGTTTTCCGGCCGGGCATCCCCCGCATTGTACGGAACACTTTCCAGAATGTTCAGCTTCCGCTCCCCTTCCATGGTCCAGGAAAGAGGCCAGGGAGTATAGGCCCGGATCATCGCATCTATTTCCACGGCGGAACGTTTCCAATCGATCCTGCCCGAATCCTTTTCAATAAGGCTGCAGTACGAGGCCTCTCCTTCATCCTGGGGAACGGACTGCGACTTTCCGGCAGCGATACGGCGCAGAAGGGGCGGAAGCAGCAGTGCGGCCTCCTCCGCAACAACGCGGGAGAGGCTTTCCGTGGTCTCCCTGCCGTCCAGAGGAATCCGTGTCCGGAGGAGTATATCCCCCGAATCCATCCTGAGGGCAAGCTTCTGGACGGAAATCCCCGTTTCGCTGTCCCGGTTAAGGATCGCCTGGGGGATAGGCGAAGGACCCCGGTATTTGGGAAGGAGACTCGGATGAATATTGATCCCTCCCGCGGAAAAGAGACTTAAAAATTTGGGCCCGAATATGCGGCCATAGGCAAAGGAAACAAGAATATCCGGCTTTAAGACGGCAATGGCCTCCCGTGCTTCGGCCCCCGTTTTTTCAAATTTGAAAACGGGAATCGGAGACAAGGCCGGGAAGGCGGAGCTGAACTTTTCCACGGCTTCTCCCACATCGCTGGGTTCGGGCCTTCCTCTGCGGCCCCTGGGTCTGTCCGGATTGGTAAGAACACCGGCCAGTTCCAGAACCCCGTCTCCGGGAGGAAAAAGAGCCTCCAGCGCGGGAACAGCGATGGCAGGGCTTCCTGCATAGATGATCCGCATCGCCGCTCCTAAACTTTCCGGTGTTTGCGTTTTTCCCGGCTTTCCGCCCTGGCCATTTTGGCAAGAATCCTTTCCCGCTTCTCGTCCGAAAGCCGGTCGATAAAGAGACCCCCTTCAAGATGATCGTACTCATGCTGAATCACCCTGGCAAGAATTCCGCTTGCTTCAAGGGTGAAAGGCCGGCCTCTTTCGTTCCATGCCTGGACTTTTACGGTTTTGGGGCGGACAACATCGGCGTAAACTCCCGGTATGGACAGGCATCCTTCTTCATATTTAACAAGTTCCTGGGAAGTTTCCAGAATCGAAGGATTGATGAAGATCCGCGGCACATCTCCCTCCACATGAACCGCAAAGATCCGTTCCAAAACCCCCACCTGGGGCCCCGCAAGGCCTATACCCTTCCCCTCATGCAGGGCTTCAACGAGATTCCGGGCAAACTCTTCCGTGCTTTTATTGATTTTTTTTACCGGCACAGCCTTTTGGCGAAGGAGTTCATCGCCCAGGATGAGTATTTTCATTCTTTAAGAATACGAAAAAAGAGGATTATAATCAATCGAACAGGCGATCCTGCATATAGCCGGTTGCTTTTTTCAATACTGGGCCTTACTCCTTAACCGAACCGCTGGTCATCCCTGAAACAATGTAGCGCTGGCCTAAAATATACAACAGGATGATGGGTATTATACACATGATGATATTGGCGCTGATCAGGTTCCACTCGTTGAAGTGCTCCCCAAAAAAGTTGTAGATACCCAGAACCATGGGCCACATGCTCCGTTTGCTGAGCATGTAAAGGGGCGTAACAAAATCGTTCCATGCGCCGATAAAATTAAGAACACCGGCTGTCATGGTGGCGGGTTTCAGGAGCGGGAATATGACGATAAAAAACAGGTGGAGGGGACCCGCTCCGTCGATGAGGGCCGCCTCGTCGAGTTCCCGTGGAATAGAATCCACAAAGCCGTAGTATAAAAATACCGCGAAGGGTACGCCCAGGGCGGCGTTCAGCAGAATGATCCCCGCATAGGTATTGAGCAGCCC
>JAIRXN010000238.1 GCA_031268245.1 Treponema sp.
AAAAATTTTCCGATTTCTTCAAAATTTCTCTTGACATATTGTACTAGATCATATATTAATGTACTAGATGAATAGTACAATAGTTCAATCTGATATCAACTTTTCGCTTGACCCGGCAAACGGCGCGCCCATCTACCGGCAGATTATCCAGCAGATAGAATACGGTATCCTTTCGGGCCGCATGAAAAGCGGGGACAGGCTTCCCACGATACGGTCTCTGGCGGTAAATCTCAAGATAAACCCCAATACCATCGCCAAGGCCTACAACGAACTGGAAATTAAGGGCATTCTCGCCACCCAGGTCGGGAGCGGTACCTACATCTCGGACAAGAAGCCCGGGCTTGAAGAGGATGCCAGGCTGCAGAAGGTTGGGGAAGTGCTGAGACGGTTCATTCAGGAGATGAAAGATCTGGGTGTAGATACGGATGAATTGATTGCTTTAATCAAATCATTTCCACAGAGATGAAAGGAGGCGTTAATGATTAACACTAAAAAGGACGGATTGACGGGACTCGTGAAGGGCCCCGCATCCGCGGGGAAAAAGACGGATTTTACAGGGTTAAAACTTTTATTGCTGGCACTCGGCGCGGCGGTAATACTGGCAGGGATCAGGGTTCCCTATAACGGGGGGGTTCTGGTTTATCCGGGCCTGCTTCTGGTTTTAATCGTGATCCTCGTTCCATCGGTAAAAAAGGTAAACGAATGGGAAAGGGCAATCGTACTGCGTTTGGGCCGTTTCCACAAGGTTAAGGGCCCCGGGCTCGTCTTTCTCATCCCGGTGATAGACCGGTTTTCCCATGTCATCGACATCCGCATCCGGGTAACAGATTTTTCCGCACAGGAAACCCTTACCGCCGATTCCGTCACGGTGACCGTAGACGCCTTTGCCTTCTGGCTTGTCTGGGATCCTCAGAAGGCCGCCCTGGAGGTGGAGGACTATACCGAAGCGGTGGAGCTGGCCGGCAAGGCGGCGCTCCGCAATGCGGTAAGCAGTAACAGTCTTTCTACCTTTCTTGAACGGGGAGACATTATCGAAAACCATATTCAGGAAGAGGTTGAAAAGCAGACCACCGAGTGGGGCATCACGGTGCAGTATATCGAGATTACCGATGTGCAGATTCCCCAGGAACTGCAGGATTCTTTAAGCCGGGTTGCCCAGGCGGAACGGGAGAAGAAAGGACGCATTCTTCTTGCCGAAGCGGAGATTGAAATCGCACGGAAACTCCAGGAGGCCGTAGGTATCTATTCGGGGAACGAGCCGGCGCTGAAGCTCAAGATTCTCTCCATATTGAATGAGGGCCTCAAGGCGGGAAATTCCATGATTCTGGTTCCCAATTCTATGGCGGAAGAACTCAAGACCAAAGACATATTCGGCCTTGAGGCGCTGAATGAACTGCGCCTCTCCAGGGAAAAAAAAGACGGCCGGGAAGGTGAAAAACAATGACAGTTATAAAAGCCGAAAACCTTGTAAAGGATTACGGTCTTAACGGGACCACGGTTCATGCCCTGCGGGGAGTGAATCTCGAATTTCAGGGCGGGGAATTTTCTGCCATAGCGGGGCCTTCCGGTTCCGGCAAATCAACCTTTCTCCATCTTGCAGGATGCCTGGACACGCACAGCGGCGGCGCCATGAGTATAGGCGGGCAGGATGTATCAAAACTTTCCAAACGGCAGTTGGCGCTGCTCCGCAGAAACAGCATCGGTTTTATCTTTCAGGCTTATAACCTCATCCCGGTGCTGTCCGCGGAGGAGAATATCGCTTTCCCCCTCACCCTGCTGGGAGTGGACAAAAGGGAAATCCGGGAACTCACAGAGAGTGTGTTGAAGCAGGTAGGACTCGAGGGTATGGAGAAACGGTATCCAAAGGAAATGTCGGGCGGACAGCAGCAGCGCATAGCCATTGCCAGGGCGCTGGTGAAGAAGCCCGCACTGATACTGGCGGATGAACCTACGGCAAACCTCGATTCAAAAACAGGCCGTGAAATTCTTGAGATCATGTTTCGCCTCAATCAGGATGAGGGAACAACTTTCATCTTTTCAACTCATGACAGCATGGTTATGGAATTTGCCCGCCGTGTCGTGTATATCCGGGACGGACAAGTCGACCGGGAGGAATGGAAATAAAGAATTTAACCGCGGTCACACGAACCACGCTAACCCCACGAACTTGTGCTTTCGATAGCTTTTGGTCTTGTTTCTTTTGTTCGTGCTGTTCGTGAGGTTTGTGGTTATTCTTCTTTAATTAAAAGGAGCAGATATGACAATAGCAGGCATACTTGAACTAAAGCGAATGGCCTTCCGTAATCTGGCGCGGCACAAGGTGAAGACCGTCTTGTCCATACTGGCAATAAGCGTCAGCGTGGCGGTGTATATCTCTATGGACGGCTGGATTACGGGCATGAACGTGATGTCCCAGCGGAATATCGTAAGTTACGAAATCGGCGCGGCAAAGCTCCAGACCAAAATGTACTTTGAAAAACTCGACGACAAGCCCATGTACGAGAGTTTTGAAAACTGGGAACACTACGAGGCAGCCCTGGACAGGGCCGGATACAACGCCGCTCCGCGTTTTGTTTTTGCCGGAACCCTCTATTCGGAAACAGGTATCGCCCCTGTGGTCTTTAATGCCGTAGACCCGGCTCTGGATCCGAAGGTTCTGGGAGTATCAACAACCCTTGACGCGGGCCGTTACATCAAGAGCGGCGCCTTTGAAATCATTTTGGGGAACATAACAGCGGATAAACTTAAAGTAGGACTTCCCATGCGGCCTACAAACCGGGAACTGGAAGAGGAGATACTTCCCCAGCTTCCCCCCGCCGAGCATGAGTTTGTCCGGGGCCTCTACCGGAGTGCGGGGAAAGGCGGAGGAGCGCTTCCCGCGCCCAACGCGCCCGGGGCGGTGGAGGGTACGGCCGGGGAAAGGCGGCTTCTTATCAGACGGGATCTCTCCCAGGCCGGCAAGGATCGCTACTGGGCGCTGTTGGCGGAAAACGGCCGCATGAACGTGCGGATCTCCACGGTGATCGACATCAAGGCCCCGCCGGACTCGATTCGGCAGGATAAGTTTGAAACGGATCTTGAGCCGGTCTTGGGCGCCGCGGAAATGAGCCTTTTCAAAAGAATCTATGAATATGATGAGCTTACCGGCGCCTGGTATGTAACAACCAGTGATCCTGATTTGCTGAACGAAATGCTGCAGATTATGGTACGGAACGATTATTCCGGGGCCATACGCCATGTGAACCAGCTTATCCCGGCGACGGTGGTGGGAACCATCAACGCCCCCAATGCCCAACTGAACAACAACACGGCTTTTATCCCCCTGGACGCACTACAGGATGACGCGGGGCTGATGCTTGACGGGCGGGTAACGGAACTTATCATCCGCGAAAAAAATGCCGGAGATGACCGGATTCCCGGCAAGTCCGAGTCTCCGGCGGTGATTAAAGCGGCGCTGGCAGGGGAACTGGGAGTTCCCCTGCCGGATGAACTGGATGTCTTCCCCTGGGAAGGCTATGTCCAGGACTTCATCACCGCTTTTGCCGGAGATAACTGGAGCGCCCGGATCATGACCTGGATCCTCTTTGTCCTCGCCTTCCTGGGGATTGCCAACACCATGCTCCTGGCCGTCATGGAACGGACCCGGGAAATCGGCATGATGCGGGCCCAGGGCATGAGCGACGGAGAGCTTATCTTCACGTTGATGCTGGAAGCCGGCATGGCGGGGATTATCGGTTCCGCCATCGGTGTCCTTGCAGGCTGCCTGGTCACCATACCCATGGTTAAGTACGGCGTGGACTTTACCGCTATGACCGAAAGTATGGGAGGCGACATCGGTTACCGTGTGAACGGCGTGTTCTATTCGGCCTGGAATGTCCCGGTGATCTTTGTCACCGCTCTTGCGGCGCCCCTGCTCTCCGCCTGCATGGCCTTCCTGCCCACCCGGCGCGCCCTCAGGATGCCGGTTACGGAGAGCCTGCGGTTTGAATAGAAGGACAAAGAGTGAAGGAGTGTAAGTTGAGAAGATATAGACAGGGCGGCGCCGGAGCCCTTATAAAGATAGCCTACCGGAATATCTGGCGGAATATGCGGCGGACGGCCCTCTGCATTAGTGCGGTGGGCATCGCAGTGTTTTTCATCATTGTCATCCAGTCCCTCATGGGCGGGATGACCGGCGGCATCGAAAAGGTAGTCCGGGTCTTTGATACCGGGCATGTCAGCGTGGTTTCAGCGGACTACGAGGCGGAAAAGGAATACATGCCGGTTCAGTACCCCGTGGGGAACGGCAGGGCCTATAGCGATCTGGCGGCGGAGATAGAAACCATCCCCGGGGTTAAAGCGGTATTTCCCCGGATTTCGGCCTACGCCACCCTGCAGGACAGTACGGTAAAACACGCCATGCTCTGGGGAATCGACCTGGAAGGGGAAACGGCGGTCAACAACTTTAACATGACCACCCGGAACAACGGCCTCCTGGAAGGCCGGTACCCCGGGAAGGATTCCAACGAATGCGCCATAGGGTCGGCTCTGGCGGCAAAGGCGGGCCTTCGCATCGGAGACCATATCCCCCTGAAAACCGTATCGGCCCAGTTCTCCGACAAAATGTGGAGCCCCGTTATAACCGGCATCTTCGAATTCGATTACATGAAATTTGACGATGGAGCCATCCTCGCTGACTTCGGGAGACTTCAGCGCCTTCTGGTTCTGGGGGACGCCGCCCAGCAAATTTTTGTCTTTGCCGGCAAGGAAACCCGGAGCAGGGCCATTGCCTCGGAACTGAGGCTTCTTTTTGGTTCAGGCGATGTGGTACGGGACTGGCAGGACAATTACTTTGTAGCCCTTATGCGGCAGAGCATGGCTGTCCTTTACCTTGTAGGAGCGGTCTTCCTGATTGTTGCCAGCTTCCTCATTGTCAACACCGTGGTCATGATCATCCATGAGCGGATCAAGGAGATCGGCATGATGGGAAGCCTGGGCATGACCCGTGCGGAGATCGTGCGGGTGTTTTTCTTTGAATCGGTTTTTTTAAGTATCTTTGGATCCCTTGCGGGGACGATCCTGGGCGGCATCCTTAGCTTCGTATTTTCCCTCTTTCCTCTGGACTTCAACGCCCTCATGGGCGGAGGCTTTAAGGAGTACCCCGTATCCGGCACTCTGTTTCTGGAATTTGGCCCCGGTATCCTCGCCACGGGCTTTTTCTTCGGCGTAATAATCGCTTCGATATGTACGCTGTTCCCCTCGCTTAAAAGCGCGTTCGTGGAACCGGTGGAGGCATTGAGAAGATGAGAATTTTTTACAGGAGTTTTGTTATGAAAAGAACAGTTTTGTTAATGATTTTATGTGTATTATGTTCGGGTGTTCCGGCGGTTTTTGCGCAGACACCCACGGCGGCGGAATTGCTTGACCGCATCGACAACAACGAGATCTTCACTACCATTGAGTATGAAGGCGACATGATCATTGAGTACCAGAATCGCCGTTATGTAAAAACCATGAAAGCCTGGGCCCGGGAGAACAGCGATAGTTTTATCGAGTTTGTGAATCCCGAAGACAGGGGGACTAAGTACCTCAAGAAGGGCAGCAGACTTTATGTGTACTCTCCCGATATGGAAGAAGTCATGCTCATCTCCGGCCACATGCTGAAAGAGTCGATGATGGGTTCCGACATGAGTTATGAAGACACCATCGAAAACGAAAAACTTTCGGTACGCTACAATGCGGCAGTCTCCGGTTCCGGGACCAGGGAAGGGAAAGACTGCTGGCTTCTCGACCTCAATGCAAAAAAGAGGACGGAAAGCTATCCCAAACGGAAGATATGGGTGGAAAAATCCACCGGAGATTGTATACACTACGAACTTTTTGCCCTCTCCGGCGCAAAGCTGAAGGAATACAATCTGGTCAAGGCGGAAGTTTTTGGCGGCCGCCGTTTTCCCGTGGAAATCGAAATATTCGACCTTCTGCGGAAAAACAGTAAAACCACTATGATCATGCGGAATGTGATCATGGATAAGCCTATTGCGGATTCGGTATTCAGCACGAGAAATCTGCAACGCTAAGGAAGAGAGACCGGGGAAGCTGTAAAAACAGGAGGAGAGCGGCTATGCGGAAATCTGCCGGAAAGCTTTGTATTTTTTTTCTCGCGGCGTCTACCGGTTTTATGGGTCTTGGGTTTACGCTCTTTGCCCAGGATGCCGGGAGAATTTCCGTGTCGGGGGTTCTGGATTCCAGTGTGACCATGGGCGCCGGAGCGGGGGACGCATCCCGGTTCTACTATGGGCTTGAAGAATACGCCAATCTCCGCCTGCAGGCGCGGCTGAGAGACCGGGCGATCTTTTACGGGGCCTTAAACTTCATTGCCGCCTCAGGCTATCCGGCCCAAAACGCTTCCTCCTGGGGACTCTACCAGGAACAGGAAGGTCTATCGCCCTCATCCTATGTGAGCGGGGAACACTACATTGCGGGGATGGAACTTGAACGGCTCTACTTCCGCGTCAATGGGGAGAGTCTTGATCTTGACGGCGGCCTCATACGCATCCCCTTCGGCTACGGTCAGGTATGGGGTTCTTCGGACTTCCTCAATCCCAGAAATCCCCTGATCCCCGACTCCCGGCCCCGCGGAGTACTGGGGGCGGGGCTTGCCTGGTACCCGCAAGACGAGACAAAACTTTTCTTTTTCGGCGCCGTTCCAAAGAATCCTTTTGCGGCGGACGGTTCGGGAGGCCTGGGAGGGCTTTCCGCGGAACGGCACTGGGAGAAGTTCAGTGTTCAGACCCTCTACGCCGCCGAATCTCCCCGGCCCGGTTCGGCTCACGGACTCCACCGGGCCGGCCTTTCGGTCAAGGCGGACATGATCCTCGGCTGGGTCTTCGACATGCTTTACACCGCAAACCCCGAAGCCGGCAGCTCTGCGGACGGCCTTTCCGCTGGGGCAGGCTTTGATTATTCTTTTTATGATGGAAAATTTATTGCTATGGCGGAATACCTCTATAACGGGGCGGCCTCATCAACCTCGATCAACAGCGGAAATGTCCTGGGATTTTCAAATGAAAACTATTTGTTTACTTCGCTAAGCTATATACTCAATGATTATACAACCCTCACGGTTTCTCTGGTTTCGCTCTTCGACGATCTCTCCTTTACCCCAATGCTGAGTGCGGAACACGATCTTTTTCAGGGCCTCACCCTGAGCCTTTCCGCGCAGATGCCCATGGACAGCGATCTCTTCCGGGGAGACGGGAACAGGGGCGAACTTGGGCCCTTGCCGCCGGGAAGCAGCGCAGGCTCCTATTTTAATCTCGACGCCAAGGTCAAACTGCGGTTCTAGCTGATTCGCAGGCTTGGGTTCT